>NZ_JAGPYL010000079.1:0-32005 GCF_018070095.1 Micromonospora sp. U56 | reverse complement strand
CCCGCAGGCTGCCCGACGACGCCCGCGAGGTGGTCGGCCGCCCGTCCTGACCCCCGCCAGGCCCGGCGGGCAGGGGTGGTGCCGCGGGCTGGCACCCGAAGCCGCACCGGGACGGGCGCCGCGTCGCCTACCGTGACGCCATGGACCCATCGGCGGTCTGGCGGGACAAGAACCACCGCTGGCGGATCGAGGCGTACCGGGCGCCGGACCTGCGGTTCGCGATCTTCGCCACCAACGGCACCACCGAGTCGGCCCCGCTGTGGCTGTTCGGCATGTCGGCGCTGGCCCGCTGGCTGATGACCCACGCCATCTCCCTCGACGACCTGGAAAACGACTGACCCGGCCTCCCCGGCGGCACCACTGCGGTTGAGTAGGGGCCAAGGTGGCGGGGGAGGGGGTGGCATGCTCGGGCAGCTCGCGCTGGTGGCCGTGCTGGTGCTGATCAACGCCGCCCTGTCCGGCAGCGAGATGGCGCTGGTGACGCTGCGCGAGGCGCAGCTGCGCCAGCTGGGCCGCTCCGGTCGGGCCGGAGCGCGGCTGGCCCGGCTGGCCCGCGAACCGAACCGCTACCTGGCCACCATCCAGCTCGGCATCACCCTCGCCGGGTTCCTCGCCTCGGCGGCCGCCGCCGTCTCGCTGGCGCAGCCGCTGATCGGCCCCCTCGGCTTCCTCGGCGGCGCGGCCCGGCCGGTGGCCGTGGTGCTGGTGACCGTGGTGCTGACCTTCGTCACCCTGGTCGTCGGGGAGCTGGCCCCCAAACGGCTGGCGATGCAGTGGGCGGAGCGGTGGGCGTTGCTGAGCGCACCCCCGCTGGACGTGCTCGCCCGGCTGTCCCGGCCGGCGATCTGGCTGCTCAGCCGCGCCACCGACCTGCTGGTCCGGCTCGCCGGCGGGGACCCGCGGGCACAGCGGCAGGAGGTGACCGAGGAGGAGCTGCGGGAGATGCTGGTCAGCCAGCGGGGGCTGTCGGCGCAGCAGCGGGAGATCCTGTCCTGTCCGGGGCGTTCGACATCGCCGGCCGGACCCTGCGGGAGATCCTGGTCCCCCGACGGGACGTGACGGTGCTGCCCGCCTCGCTGTCGGCGGGAGAGGCGATGCGCCGGATGGCCGCCACCGGGCGCTCCCGCGCCCCGGTCGTGGGGCCGGGCGGGCTGGACGACGTCCGGGGCATGGTGCACATCCGCGACCTGGTCGACGGCCACGGCGACACCGCCGGCCAGCGGGCCCGCCGGCCGCTGCTGCTGCCCGGCACGCTGCCGGTCGCCGACGCCATGCGCCAGCTGCGGCAACGCCACGAACAGCTCGCCCTGGTGGTCGACGAGTACGGCGGCATCGACGGCCTGATCACCATGGAGGACCTGCTGGAGGAGGTCGTCGGCGAACTGTACGACGAGACCGACCGGGACGTCTCCGGGGTGCTGCGGGAGCCGGACGGGGCACTGGTGCTGCCCGGTGACTTCCCGCTGCACGACCTGGCCGACGTGGGGGTGCGACTGGCCTTCCCGCTGCCGCGCGACTACACCACCGTCGCCGGGCTGGTCCTGGCCGGGCTGGGCCGGCTGCCCGCCGGGCCGGGGGAGTCGGTGCGGCTGCCCGGGCTCACCGTCGAGGTGGTCGAGGTGGCCGACCGGGCGGTACGGCGGGTCCGGCTGCGCGGCCCGGCGGCCGGCGGCCGGGCCGAGTGACCCGGACGGGTTACCGGCCGCGAAAACCGCCGTACCGGGGCGGAACCCGCCGTACCGTGCGGAACGTGAAGGACCGAGGAATGCGGACGTTCCTGGCGGTGCTCGCCGGACTGGCGGTGATCTACTTCGGTGCCACCGGGCGCAGCGCCGATGAGGGCGGCGGGATCTCCGGCGGGGTGGTGCTGCTCGCCCTGGCCGCCGCGCTGCTGGTGTGGAACCTGACCAAGCCGGGGGACAAGCCGGTCAAGTGACGCTCACCGCGCCGCCGCCGTCCGGTCGACCTCGCCCGCGGACTCCTCGCCGAGGGCCACCCGGACCAGCGCCGAGGCGAGCCGGCCGAAGTCCGCCTCGCCGACCAGGCCGGCCAGCCCGCGCGGATTCGCCGGCAGCCCGAGCCGCTTCGCCCCGGTCAGGGTCCGCCGGTCGGCGTACGGGCGCACGTCCGGCCAGACGTCCTGCGCCTCCCGCAGGAAGATGTCCGCGCCGGTCGGACCGATGCCGGGGAACTCGGTGAGCAGCCGGCGCAGCGCGGTCGGCTGCCCGTCGGCCTCCCGGTGCAGCCGGCGCAGGTCACCGTGCCAGCGGTCCAGGCAGAGCCGGGCGCCGGTGCCGAGCATCGTGGCGGTCCGCTCGTCGTAGCGGCGGTAGTGCCCGCGGCCCAGCGCGTCGACCCGCTCCTGCCAGCTCGCCGCCTCCATCGCCTGCGGGGTGCGCCAGCCGGCGGCGAAGAGTTCCCGCGCGGCGGCGAGCGCCACCCCCGCCCGGATCCGGGTGCTCAGCAGGGTGGCCAGCACCAGCAGCTGGTACAGCGGCCCCGGCCGGTCGGTCAGCCGGATGCCGGCCTCCTCGGCGTAGGTGCGTCCCTGTCGGTCCAGCAGGGCCCGGGCCACCCGTCGGTCGTCCCCCATCACCGTGCAGTACCCGCCCTGGCGCGGATCAGCCGGGCCGCCGCCGGTCGAATGTGCGCCACGGCGGCGGGTAAGCCAATCGGGTGCGCGGCCTGCTGGTCGTGCACCCGTCGGAAGGAGAGACCCGTGGTCAATCCGCAGCAGATGGAGTTCCGCCGCAACGCCAAGGGCGCGACCAGTACGGACAGTCGGAAGACCGCCACGCACGCGGGCGGGCATCCGCAGCACAAGGGCACGTCCAACGCGGACGTGGGGCGGCCGGTGCCGAAGGGGCAGGTCTCGCCGTACGGCCCGGCCGGTGAGCCGATCGCCGACGACGAGAGCGACGACCGGGGCTAGCCGCACCGCGCGGAGGGCGGCCGCAGCCGGTTGAAGGTGGCTGCGGCCGCCATTCCGTACGCCAGATGGGGCACGATGTCGGCGAGCCAGTCGGACCGGCTCCAGGTGCGCGGGTCGCTGATCCCCAGCGTCGCGAGCGAGCCGATCGTGGTGGCCATCACCCCGCCGCCGAGCAGCGCGGTCGCGACCGCCGGCGGCAGCCCCCGACGGCTCGCGAGCGCCCCGAACGCGGCGCCGGTGCCGATCCCCAGGGCGTACCCGAGGATGGCCCCGAGGCCCGTGCGGCGGTTGGCCGCCCGGTCCTCGGGGCCCAGGTCCACGTGCGCGAGACCCGCCAGCCGTCGGATGCTCTCCTCCGGGGTGCTGCTCGCCGGTCTGGCCCGGACCGCGATGTCCAGGTAGCCGACCACGTTCAACGCGGCGCTGCCGACCGCGCCGGCGATCGCCCCGTCCACCGCACCGGAAGCGCTCACTTCGGATCGCCCGGTTCGCGCTCACCCTTCGGGCCGAACGTCCGTTCCCCCCGGACCACGCCCCGTTGGCCGCGATCCTCCTGCATGATCCGGTTGGCGACCTGGTTGGCCTCCTGGTCCGCCGCCCGCCCCGACTGCTCGATCAGGTCGCGCAGGCGTGCGCGTTGCTTGTCGTACGCGTTGCTTCCCGGCCGTGGTCCTGGCATAGCCGCCTCCTCGGTAGCTGTCACCGCATGCCGTACCCGCGCCGTCTACCCGTCTGCCGGCGGGTCAACCGCTCAGTCCGGGGTACGCACCACGGCCACCGGGCAGGCGCTGTGGTGCAGCACCCCGTGGCTCACCGAGCCGAGCAGCAGCCCGGCCAGCTCGCCGCGTCCCCGGCCGCCGACCACCACCAGCAGCGCCCGGCGGGACGCGGCGGTGAGCGCGGCGACCGCCCGGTCCCGCACCACCTCGCGGGTGATCGGCAGGTCGGGGTACCGCTCGCCGATGCCGGCCAGGGCCTCGACGAGCACCCGGTCCTCCTCGGCGCGCAGTTCGGACTCGTCGTAGACCAGCGGCTGCATGTCGCCGGGGCCGCCGGAGGCCGGGTGGCGGTAGGCGTGCACCGCGTGCAGCGCGGCACCCCGGATGTCGGCCTGCTCGGCGGCGAACTCCACGGCCCCCCGGGCCGCCGGGGAGCCGTCCACCCCGACCACCACCGGGCCGCCGCCGTGTTCCTCGCCGCGCGCCACCAGCACCGGGCACTGCGCGTACGTGGCGACCTGCACCGCCACCGAGCCGAGGATCAGCGCGCCGAAGCCGCCCAGCCCGCGGTCACCGAGCACGACCAGTACGGCGGTGGGTGTCTCGCCGAGCAGCACCGCCGCCGCCTCGCCGTCGATGATCTCGCCGGTCACCCGGATCCCCGGTACGGCCGCCTCCGCCTCGGCGACCGCCCGCGCGACGAGTTCCTCCGCCTGGTGGCGCAGGCCGCCGCCGGGCGGGGCGTCGGCGGCCGGGTCCACGGGCACCCGCAGCAGCGGCCAGATGAACCCGTGCACCACCCGCAGCGGCCGGTGCCGGCGGGCCGCCTCCGCCGCGGCGAGCCGGACGGCGCGCAGCGCCGGCTCCGAGCCGTCCACGCCCACCACCACCGCCGCGCCGTTCGCCGAGTTCACCGCCGCGCACCTCCTGCCCGCGGCCAGTATCGCGGCCCGGGGACTGTCGCCGGGGCGATACCGCGAGGGCGGTCGCCTCGCTACGCTTCGCCCACCCCGTCGGAAGGGAGCGCCGTCGATGGCCGAGCCGGAGCAGCCGAGCACCGCCCGCATGATCGACTTCTGGTTGGGCGGTGCGCACCACTTCCCGGTGGACGTGGCGGCGGCCCGTGCCTTCGAGGCGGCGTACGGGCCGTGCGCGGCGATCTTCCGGGACCTGCGGGACTTCCTCGGCCGGGCGGTCGGGGCGGTCGCCGAGGCCGGGGTCGACGGCTTCCTCGTCTTCGGGGCCGGCCTGCCCACCCAGGGCAACGTGCACGAGGTGGCCACCTCCGCCACCGTCCTCTACACCGACGTCGACCCGGTCACCATCCGGCTCGGGCAGCGGATCCTGGCCGGCAGCGACCGCGCCGGCTACGGCTACGGCGACGCCACCGACATCGGCACCGTCGACCCGGCCCAGCTGCACCGCTTCGTGCCCGGCTGGGGGAGGAGACCGGTCGGCGTGGTCTTCCTCGGCCTGGCCGCCTTCCTGGACGACGAGACGCTGGCCCGGACCCTGGACGAACTCTACGACGCGGTGGCCCCGGGCAGCTTCCTGACATTCGACTTCGACAGCGAGGAGCTGGCCGGGTACCCGCAGGCGCTGGCGATGATGGGACCGCAGTTCCGGATGCGGACCCCGGCGTCGTTCGCCCCGCTGCTGGGGCGGTGGGTGCCGACGCCCGAGGGCATCGTGCCGGTGGCCCGGTGGCGGCCCCGGGGCCAGCCGGCCGCGGTGCCGGACGCGTTCCACGGCGGGCTGGCCGGCAAGCCCACCGACTGACCCGGCCGGTGCGGCGCCCGGCCGCGCGTCCGTATGATGCTTGCCCTACAGCAAGAATCCTGGAGGACGAACATGCCGGACGTGCCCGCGGCGGTGTCCCGTGCGCTGCGCGCAGCCCCGCCGGACCAGCTGGTGGAGGCCGCGGACCGGGTCGTCCGGTCGCGCCTCGCCGCCGCGCGCACCGACGTGTTCCTGGCCGACTACCGGATCACCGGGCTCTGGCCGGTGCTCGACCCCGACCTGCCGGACGCCGGCTTCCTGGCCTGCCAGGGAGTCGCACAGCGCTGCTTCAGCAGCCAGCAGCCGGTGCTCGACGCCCGCGACGACGGGCACTGCCGCGTCTGGGTGCCGCTGACCGCCTGGGGGGAGCGGCTCGGGGTGCTGCTGGTCGAGCTGACCGGGCCGGCGGACGCGCAGACGGTGGCGTCGATCGGCGAGGTCGGCGACGAGCTGGCCACCGCGCTGCGCGCCGCCGACCGGGAGACCGACCGGTACCGCCGGGCCCGCCGCCGGGAACGGCTCAGCATGGCCGCCGAGATGCAGTGGGACCTGCTGCCGGGCCGCAGCGTGCGGCACCACGCGTTCCTGCTGGCCGGCCAGTTGGAGCCGGCGTACGGCGTGGGCGGGGACCACTTCGACTGGTCCGTCGACTCCGACCGGCTCACCGTCACCGTGCTCAACGGGACCGGCACGGGCATGTCCGCCGCCCTGCTGACCACGTTGACCGTCAACGCGATGCGCAACGCCCGGCGCTCCGGCGGCGGGCTGGTGGAGCAGGCCGAGCTGGCCTCGGACACCATCCACTACCAGCACCGCGGCCGACGGCACGTGGCGACGTTGCTGCTCACGGTCGACACCGTCACCGGTCGGGTACGCGCGGTGGACGCGGGTTCCCCGCACCTGCTGCGGGTCCGCGGCGCCACGGTGACGCCGATCGAGCTGGAGCGCCAGCTGCCGCTGGGCATGTTCGCCGAGACGCGCTACGACGTGCAGGAGTTCGACCTGGAGCCGGGGGACCGGCTGTTCGTGGTCAGCGACGGCGTCTACGACGCGCAGCCGGGCGGCCAGGAGGCGTACGGGGAGCGGGCGATGGCGCGGTCGATGCGGTCCACGCGGTTGCAGCCGGCGACCGAGGCGGTTGGTACCGTGATGCGCGAACTGTTCGCCTACCACGCCGAAGCGGACCTGCGCGACGACGCTGTCGTCGTCTGTCTGGACTGGGTCGGTGTCAGCGGTCAGGGCGAGCGGTAGCGGACCGGCAGCCGGGTACGAGCGGAAACAATCGCAGGGGGCACCGGGTGGAGCGACCTCCGAATCTCGCCGCGGCGATCGATGCAGCCGCCGAGGCGCTGATCGGTGTGCTCGACTCCGCCACCTCGCGGCACCACGTCACCGTCCCGCCGACGCAGTTGCGGGTGCTCGCCCTGATCAGCGCGCGGCCCGACACCAACGTGAACCGGCTGGCGGAGCTGCTCGACGTCGTACCCTCCTCGGCCAGCCGGCTCTGCGACCGGCTGGAGGCCACCGGGCTGCTGCGCCGGGTGGCCGACCCGCGCGACCGGCGGGAGGTCCGGCTGGTCCCCACCGCCGCGGCCCAGACCCTGCTGCGTGAGCTGAAGGAGCGGCGGCACCAGGCCGTGCAGGCGATCCTCGACCGGATGCCGGCGCGGGCGCAGAATGACCTGCTGCTGTCGTTGCTGGCCTTCGGGCAGGCTGTGGAGGCCGGTGCGGCGGCGTAGCCGGACGCCACCGCCGCGCGCACCGCCTGACCCTCTTCACCCAGGCACGGAGTCAGCGGCATTCCACTAGTGTCCTAGGATGCTCTACGCGTGGTGACGCACCACACACCGAACAGCCCGAGACGACGGAAGCGCGGCCCCCGAAGGGCGATATGTGAGCCCGATATAGTGGCAACTCGCCGGCCCGCGATCACCATGTCCAGGGCGGCATCAGGGGAGGCCCCAGCCCGGGGCCGCCGAGGCGCCGGCGTTGGCCGGCCCGTCAGCGCGCACGTCCCGCCGAGGCGCCCAGGAGGCGTCCGGTCCGTGCTGCGGAGGAGGTTCGGTGTCGCGTCGGCCGGCTCGGGCAGAGCACCCGCAGGGCACGGACGGCACCGTGGTCGGCGACCGGGTGCTGACCCTGCCGAACCTGATCAGCTTCGTCCGGCTGCTCGGCGTCCCGCTGTTCCTCTACCTGTTCCTGGTGGTGGAGGCCGACGTGGCGGCGATCGTGGTGCTGGCCATCGGCGGCACCACCGACTGGGTCGACGGGTGGATCGCCCGGCGCCTCGGCCAGGTCAGCCGCCTCGGCGAGCTGCTCGACCCGTTCGCCGACCGGCTCTACATCCTCGCGACGCTGCTCGCCTTCACCGCCCGCGAGGTGGTGCCGTGGCAGTTCACGGCCGCCCTGCTGGCCCGGGAGCTGCTGCTGGTCGGTTCGCTGGCGGTGCTGCGCCGGCACGGGTACGGCCCGCCGCCGGTGCACTACGTGGGTAAGACGGCCACCTTCCTGCTGCTCGCCGCCTTCCCGATCCTGCTGGTGGGCACCGCGTCGGAGTCGGCGGCCACCGCCGCCGGAGCGATCGGCTGGGGCCTGGCCTGGTGGGGCCTGGTGCTCTACTGGGTGGCCGGCGCCATGTACGTGGTGCAGGCGGCCCGGCTGGTCCGGTCCGTGCGGGCCCGCTCCGGGGGAGCGGCGGCATGAGCGCGCCGCCGGACTCCGTCGGGCGCACCACCCGGGCGTTCACCCCTGACTTCCTGACCGAACTGTTCCGCAATCCGCTGGATCCGGGCTACGCCGACGCGGCCGCCCGGCGCCGGGAGTCGCCGGCCCCGGCGGGGTGGCGGGGCGCCTCCGCGCGCGCGGTGAGCGTCGTGGTGATCGCGGTGGTCGGTTTCCTGTTCGCGGTGGCCTACCGGGAGACGATGGCGGAGGAGCCGAGCCGCAGCCAGGCCCGCGCCGGCCTGATCGCGCAGATCAAGCAGCGGGAGAGCGAGACCGACGAGATGACCGCCCGCGCGGACCGGCTGCGCGAGGAGGTGGGTCGGCAGCGCGACGCCGCGCTGAGCGGTTCGCAGGCGGCCCGGTTGCGCAACCTGGAGGCGGGGACCGGTCTGGGCCGGGTACGGGGCGACGGGGTGGTGGTCCGGCTGGCCGACGCGGAGCCGAAGGACGACGACGCGGTCTCCGGTGACTCGGACGCGGGTCCGCCCCGGGTGATCTACACCGACCTGCAGAAGGTGGCCAACGACCTGTGGGCCGCCGGGGCGGAGGCGGTGGCGATCAACGGTCAGCGGTTGACGGCGACGTCGACGATCCGGTCGGCGGGTGCGGCGATCCTGGTGGATTTCCGCCCGGTGACGAGCCCGTACGAGGTGACGGCGATCGGGCCGAGGTCGATGCGCGACAAGTTCGAGGAGAGCCGGGCGGCGTATCTGATGCGGCGGGTGGCGAAGGAGACCGGCCTGTCTTTCCAGGTCCGGGACGCGGACGACCTCACCCTGCCGGCGGCGCCGGAGCCGCGGCTACGCTACGCGCAGCCTTCGGTCAGTCCGAGCCCGTCGCCGTCGGGTTCGGCCGACCGTTCGTCGAGTCCCGGGCCGTCCGGTTCGGGTACGTCCCCCCGCCCCTCCGGAGGTGTCCGATGATCGCGGTGCTGGCGCTGCTCGCCGGTGTGGTTCTCGGGATCTACCTGGACCCGACGGTGCCCGCCGCGTTGCAGCCGTATCTGCCGATCGCGGTGGTGGCGGCGCTGGACGCGGTGTTCGGTGGGGTGCGGGCGAAGCTGGACCGGATCTTCGACGACAAGCAGTTCGTGGTGTCGTTCATCTCCAACGTGCTGGTGGCGGGTCTGATCGTGTACCTGGGTGACCAGCTGGGGGTGGGCGGTCAGCTCTCCACCGGTGTGGTGGTCGTGCTCGGGGTGCGAATCTTCGGTAACGTGGCGGCCATCCGTCGTCACCTGTTCCGGGCGTAGGTTTGTGGCGATGAGCGACGAGCAGCGCGACACCGGGACGGGATGGCCGCAGCCGGCGGAGCCGCGCCGGCCCTCGGGGCCGGCGGGTGAGCCGGATCCGCGGCCGGGCGCCCCAGATCCGGACGAGTTGAGCCCGTTGGTGCCGCCGGCGCAGGAGCCGCCGCGGCAGGAGCCGCCGGCGCAGGAGCCGGCGTCGCCGCCGGCGCAGGAGGCCGAGACGCAGCGGATCGAGGCCGAACCGGCGCCCGCCGAGGTGGACCCGGAACGGCCGGAGGCCGACCCGGAGCCCGTCGACCCGGAGCGGGTGGCCGTGGCCCCGGTGCCGGCGGGTCGGCGGTGGACCTCCGCGGGCGTGATGATCACGGTGTTGCTGGCGCTGCTCGGGTTCACCCTGGTGGTCCAGTTCAAGACGACGTCGACGGATCCGACGCTGGCGGCGACCCGGCAGGAGGACCTGGTCCGGATCTTCTCAGATCTGGATTCCCGGGAGAAGCGGCTCCAGCAGGACATCGAGGCGCTGGAGGAGAGCCAGCGGCAGTTGCGTTCGGGTGAGCAGGGTCGGCAGGCGGCGTTGGACGAGGCGCGGCGGCGCGCGGACGAGTTGGGGATCCTCGCAGGGACGTTGCCGGCGCGGGGTCCGGGGCTGAGTGTGGAGTTCCGGCCGGGTGCGGGCAAGCCGATCCGGGCGGACCGGATCCTGGACGCGGTGCAGGAGTTGCGGGGCGCGGGCGCGGAGGCGATGCAGATCTCCGGCAGTGGCGGGTCGCCGGTGCGGATCATCGCGTCGACGTACTTCCTGGACGGGTCGGGCGGCTCGTTGGTGGTGGACGGGCGGTCGTTGTCGGGTCCGTTCACGATCACGGTGATCGGTGATCCGAAGACGATGGAGACGGCGCTGAAGATTCCGGGCGGGGTGGCCGCATCGGTCGCGGGTGACGGCGGTACCGTGAACGTTGATGAGCGTGGGGTTGCCGAGGTTTCGGCACTGCACGCGCCGATGAAGCTGGAACACGCCCGTCCGGTCTCCTGACCGGCGCGGCCGCGTCGGATCACCTCCGGCGCACCGATGGATGAAGGACGCGTCTGGTGATTCCTGAGGATCTGCGTTACACCGCCGAGCACGAGTGGGTGGTCGGCGCCGACGGCGGCACGCTCCGCGTCGGCATCACCCACTTCGCGCAGGACGCGTTGGGTGACATCGTGTTCGTGCAGTTGCCCGACGAGGGTGCGGTGGTGGCGGCCGGTGAGCCGCTGGGTGAGATCGAGTCGACCAAGAGCGTGTCGGAGATCTACGCCCCGGTGAGCGGGACGGTGGCGGCGCGGAACGAGGCGCTGGGCGACACGCCCGAGGTGATCAACACGGACCCGTACGGTGCGGGTTGGCTGTTGGAGATCACACCGGATGATCCGTCGGCGCTGGACGGCTTGCTGACCGCCGGTGCGTACCGCGAGCTGACCGAGAGCTGAGGCTTGCCCTGCCCGGGCGCGGGGTGTTGTCCGCGCGTCCGGTTGCCCTGCATTTCGGCGCTGGCTAGGCTCGCCCAGTTGACCGAGAACCCCAATAGTTGAGCGTTGTGTAATTGCCTTCCCGGGCACGGGGAGCCAGCCGCCGGGTGTGCGACTGCCCGGCGGCCAGACCCGCCATTACCCCGACGCTGACCGAACAGATCCGTGAGGTGGTCCCATGACGCGCCCAGGCGACGAGTTCCCCCCGCTCGACGTCACTTCGACGCTCAATCTCGGTTCGTTGGACGAAGTGCTGGAGGGCCCGGACACCGATGTGGTGCCGAGCCGGATGTCCGGCTCGTTGCCGCCGGGGATGGCGCTGCTGGTGGTTCGTCGTGGCCCGAACGCGGGTGCCCGGTTCCTGCTGGACCACGACGTGACCACGAGTGGCCGGCACCCGGACAGTGACATCTTCCTCGACGACGTGACGGTGTCGCGGCGGCACGCGGAGTTCCACCGTGACGGTGGCACGTTCACGGTGCGGGATGTGGGCAGCCTCAACGGCACGTACGTGAACCGGGAGCGGGTCGAGGCGGCCACGTTGAGCAATGGTGACGAGGTGCAGATCGGTAAGTTCCGGGTGGTGTTCATCGCCGGTCCGCGCCCGGAGGAGGAGGCCGGCCGGGGGTGAACGAGCCTGCGGCCTCCTCGCCGCCCGGTGCGGCCCGTGCGCATCCGCTGATGAGCATCGGCGAGGTGCTGGGGCAGTTGCGGGCGGAGTTCCCGGACGTCACCATCTCGAAGTTGCGGTTCCTCGAGGCCGAGGGTCTGGTGGAGCCGCAGCGGACGGCGGCGGGTTACCGGAAGTACAGCTGGGACGACGTGGCCCGGCTGCGGTTCGTGTTGACCGCGCAGCGGGATCAGTATCTGCCGTTGCGGGTGATCCGTGATCAGTTGGCCGAGTGGGACGCCGGTGGTGACGGCCCGGGTCGGCAGCGGCCGACGTTGGTGGCGGTGGGTCCGGGTGGTGAGGTGCCGGGCCGTGCGGTGGAGGAGCCCGAGTCGTCGCAGGTGCGGCTCGGGCGGGCGGATCTGGTGGCGCACAGCGGGGTCGACGAGTCGACGTTGGCCGAGTTGGAGCGCCTCGGTGTGCTGGTGTCGGATCCGCCGGGCTGGTACGACGCGGACGCGTTGATCATCGCGCGGGCGGTGGCGGGTCTGGCGGCGTACGGGTTGGAGCCGCGGCACCTGCGGGCGTACCGGTCGGCGGCGGATCGTGAGGTCGGTCTGTTCGCTCAGTTGGTGGCGCCGTTGGCGCGGCAGAGTGATCCGGCGGCGCGGGCACGGGCGGCGGAGACGGCGCGGGAGTTGATGGCGTTGTCGCAGCAGTTGCACGCCGCGTTGGTGCGGGTGGGGTTGCGGTCGACGTTGGGTCGGTGAGCCGGTCGTCGAGCTGTCGTGCGGAAAGATCTGCCCCGGGAAGCGTGTCGTAGGCTTGCCGGGGTAACCCTTTTCTGGCCCGGGGCGTGGTGCTGGAGCGCATGGGACGACCGTGTCGCGGTCCGTGTACCGTGCAGGGAAGGGCGCGGTGCGGGCGTAGGTGACAACGACACGGAGGCGGCGGTGCGCGAGCTGAGCGTGGTCGGAGTTCGGGTGGAGCTGCCCAGCAACCAGCCGATCGTCCTGCTCAGGGAGGTCGAGGGGGACCGCTACCTGCCGATCTGGATCGGTGCGGTGGAGGCGACGGCGATCGCTTACGAGCAGCAGGGGGTCAAGCCGGCCCGGCCGTTGACGCATGATCTGTTGCGGGACGTGCTGGCGGCGTTGAAGGCGCCGTTGCGGGCGGTGGAGATCATCGAGTTGAAGGAGAACGTCTTCTACGCCGATCTGCTGATCGGGGACGGCGTGCGGGTGTCGGCCCGGCCGAGCGATTCGATCGCGTTGGCGTTGCGGGTGGGTGCTCCGATTCGTTGTGCCGAGCAGGTCCTCAGCGAGGCGGGGATCGTGATTCCCGACGAGCAGGAGGACGAGGTGGAGAAGTTCCGCGAGTTCCTGGAGCAGGTGCGTCCGGAGGACTTCGCCGGCTGAGGGTCGAGCCCCGGTCATCATCTTCTGCCGCGGCGTCACTGTGGGTGACGTCCCGGGTGTGTGTGGTGGCGCGTCTGTCGCTGCGCGGCGTGTCGCGACCGTTCCTCCGCGGTAACCCCTGCGCGCGGCGCTAGGGTTGCCGTGTCGAGGGGTGCACGTCCCGGAAACGACGTGTCACCGCACTGACGGGGAGGTTGTCGGGATGCACGAGCCGCGGGATCCTGAGCCAGGTGTGGAGCGGGGCGGGCCGGGTGTGGTGTCGTCGCCGGTGGGCACGGACGGTGACGGCTCGGTTGGTTACCGGGGTGTGACGGCCTGCCACGCGGTGGGGATCAGCTACCGGCAGTTGGACTACTGGGCGCGGACGGCGCTGGTGGTGCCGAGTGTGCGGGACGCGTCGGGGTCGGGGACGCAGCGGTTGTACTCGTTCCGCGACCTGGTGGTGTTGAAGGTCGTGAAGCGGTTGCTGGACGCCGGGGTGTCCCTGCAGAACATCCGCAAGGCGATCGAGGCGTTGCGGTCGCGCGGCGTGGAGGACCTGGCGGGGATCACGCTGATCTCGGACGGCACGACGGTGTACGAGTGCCGGTCGCCGGAGGAGGTGGTCGACCTGTTGCAGGGCGGCCAGGGCGTGTTCGGCATCGCGATCGGTGGCGCGTTCAAGGAGATCCAGGGGTCGTTGTCGCACCTGCCGGCGGAGCCGGCGACGCCTGGTGGCGGGGAGCCCGCGGAGCCGGCGTCGGATGCGGTGGGCGACGAGTTGGCGGCGCGTCGGGCGCGTCGTCGGGCGGGCTGAGTCGGTCTTCGTCAGGTGGCGTCGCGGCCGGTGGCGGCGCGCGGCGGTGCGCCGCTGCGCGCCTGCGGCACGGCGTATCGATTCTGATCGTCCGGTGCCCGCGGCCGGTTTCGTTGGCCGGTAAGGGCGGGCGACGGCGACTGTCCGGTGTGCACACTCGCGCCTGAAGTCGTGTTGTTGACAGTTGTGGTCTTCCCAGGAATCCTGTCCAGGGCAATCACCAAGGGCATCGGCTCGTCACTGTGAGTGATGGCCGGTGGGGTGGTGCCGAGCTGATGTGTGGGGGGCGGCGCGAGAGTCGCGTCGTGGCCTGCCAGAGGACGGGGAAACGAACCGAAGTGCACATTGACCACCATGTCGGCCTCCGCCCCGTACGGGCCGGCAGTGCTGTCGCCGACCATGCCGGTCCCTCCTGTCCGGTCACCGGAACTCCGGCGCAGCGCGCGCCGGGGGGCGTCGGGGCCGCCGTGGAGCGCGCGCAGGACATCGCCGCGGAGGCGGCGGAGTTCCTGGAGCTGTACCACGGTGAGCGGCGGCTGCCGGGGCTGGCGGCGCGGTTGGCGGAGGTCCGCGAGGAGATCGCGTTGACCGGGTCGTACCGGCACACCCGCGACGAGCTGGTGTACGGGGCGAAGGTGGCGTGGCGACAGTCGGTGCGCTGTGTGGGCCGGATCCGGTGGGCGGGCTTGAAGGTCCGCGACCGGCGGCACGTGACGTCGGTGGCGGGCATCGCGCAGGAGTTGGCGGCGCATCTGGCGGCGGGGGACAACGGCGGCCGGATCCAGTCGGTGGTCACGGTGTTCGCGCCGGACCAGCCGGGGGTGGGGCCGCGGGCGCGGATCTGGAACGACCAGTTGATCCGCTACTGCGGACACCGGCGCGACGACGGTTCGGTGCTGGGCGACCCGGCGCAGGTGGGGATGACGGAGGCGGCGCGGCGGTTGGGTTGGCGGCCGCCGCCGGTGCCGGGCCGGTTCGACCTGCTGCCGTGGGTGATCGAGACGGCGCAGGAACAGCCGACGGTGGTGGGCGTGCCGCGGGAGCTGGTCCGGGAGGTCGCGCTGTCGCATCCGGAGCATCCGTGGTTCGCGGATCTGATGTTGCGGTGGCACGCCCTGCCGGTGATCAGCAACATGCGGCTGCGCATCGGTGGGGTGGACTACAGCTGCGCCCCGTTCAACGGCCACTACCTGAGCGACGAGATCGGCACCCGCAACATGGGCGACCGCGACCGGTACGACCAGCTGCGGGCGGTGGCGGCCGGGTTGGGTTTGGACACCAGTCGCGAGGACACCCTGTGGCGCGAACACGCGGTGCTGGTGATCAACCAGGCGGTGCTGCACTCGTTCAAGCTGGCGGGGGTGCGGGTGTCGGACCCGCACACCGAGTCGGAGCTGTTCATGAAGTTCTGTGCGCAGGAGGAGCGGGCGGGGCGGCCGGTGCACGGTGACTGGTCGTGGCTCAACGGCAGTGTCGGGTGGGCGGCGTTGCACGCGGTGCACCACCGCTACTACGACACGGCGGTGCCGAACCCGAACATCTGGCCGACGGACCGGGTGTACGACCCCAGTGGCGTGGTGAAGACGACGCTGCGGGAGCGTCACGACACGGCCCGCGCGCAGGAGGACTGACGAACATGGACAACGTGGCGCTGCGCCAGAGTTGGACGCAGTTCTCGGCCGCCGGTGTGGAGGCGGCGAAGTACTTCTACGCGACGCTGTTCGTGGTGGCGCCGGAGGCGCGGTCGATGTTCCCCACGAACATGCAGTACCAGGAGGACAAGCTCCTCAAGGCGCTGGGCCACATCATCACCAACCTGGACGACCCGACGGCGTTGACGGCGTTCGCGCAGCGGTTGGGCGCGGACCACCGGCGGTTCCACGGCCAGGATCAGCGGGGCAACCCGGTGGCGCTGGGGGAGCGGCACTACATCTGGGTGGGTCAGGCGCTGCTGGCGACGTTGGAGCGGTTCCTCGGGCCGTACTGGACGCCGGCGTTGCAGGCGGAGTGGGCGGCGGCGTACGAGCTGGTGGCGAAGCTGATGCTCGCCGGGGCGGCGGAGGCGGAGCGGACGTCCCCGCCGTACTGGGAGGCGGAGGTGCTGGGCGCGGAGCGGCGCCGCTCGGACATCGCGGTGTTCACGGTCCGTCCGAACTACCTGTGCAACTACCTGCCGGGGCAGTCGCTGCCGGTGCAGGTGCCGCAGTTGCGGACCTGGCGGTACCTGTCGCCGGCGAACGCGCCGCGGGCGGACGGGACGATCGAGTTCCACGTGCGGGCCGCCGGTCGGTTCTCCACCCACCTGGTGCGCAAGCTGCGCACGGGCGACCGGCTGCTGCTGGGGCATCCCACGGGTACGGCGTTGTCGTCGTACGACCGTTCGCCGCACCTGCCGTTGCTGCTGATCGCGGGGGGCACCGGTCTGGCGCCGCTGCGGGCGGTGGTGGAGGCGTTGCAGCAGGGCAAGGGGCGGCGCACGACGCTGGTGGTGGGGGGTCGCACCCCGGACGACCTGTACGACGACAAGGCGTTGGCGCAGTTGGCGTCGATGCCCCCGGCGGCGGCGTGGCAGAACGGCGGCGCGACCTGGTTGCGGTACGTGCCGACGGTGGAGATCGGGTGGGGGTGGCAGGGGGCGATCGGCAAGGCCGCCGACACGGCGGTGCGGTTGGGACCGTGGGCCGACACGGAGGTGCTGGTCTGCGGGAGCCCGGAGATGACCCGGGACACGATCACGATTCTGGCCCGCTCGGGTGTCCAGCCCGAGCAGGTCCTGACCGAGAGTTACGATCACTCCCTCTACCCGCCCCTCGCCGAGGCTGACGACGCTGCCCCGCGCGACTTCAGCTGGACAGGTGCCCGATGAGCATCGACCACTCCGACCGCCTCGCCTTGCCCGGCATGCCCGACCAGGGAGAGCTGGCCCGCCAGTTGTCCATGTTGGAGGCGCGACGGTTCCGGGGCAGTCACTGGTTGTCGGCCGACGAGGTCGCCGTGGTGATCCGTACGGCGGACGACCGGATCGCGTTGCTGGTCAACGAGTTGGAGCGGCAGCGGCGGGAGAACCACGGGCTGCTCAGCCAGGTGGAGATGCTGCGGCACGGCACGTTGCCGAGCAACGCCCCGCAGGGGCCGGATCCGATGGCGGTGGAGCTGGCGATGCGGGCGCAGGACGAGGCGAACCGCACGATCGGTGAGGCCAGCGCCGAGGGGGCGGAGATCATCGCCGACGCGCGCCGGCAGGCCGACGAGATCCTCGCCGAGGCGCACCGGCGTGCCGGTGACCTGAGCACGTCGGGGCCGGTGGGGCCGGTCGGGCCGGCGGGTGTGCCGTCGCCGGAGGTGCAGCGCCGGTTGCAGGAGTTGGAGGAGCGGCACGCCGCGGCGCTGGCGGCGGTGGCGGCGGCGCAGCAGCAGTTGGACCGGTGGCAGGCGCACCTGTCGGCGCAGTCGGAGCAGCTGCGGGCCGACGCGGCGGCGGCCGGCGGGGCGAGCGTCCAGCTGCGCGCCGTCCTCGGCGGCTAGCTGTCGAGCAGGGACTGACCGGGTCGGTCAGCCGGTCCCGGCCATCGCCGCGAGGCGGCGGGCGAGCCGGGCGGCGGCCTCCCGCAGCTCCGGTGGCTCCAGCACCTCCGCCTCGAAACCCAGCCGGGCCACCTGCGCGGCGAGCCAGTCGAGGTGGTCCCCGCCGACGACGAGCACGCACCACCCGTCGCGGTCGTCCTCGACGCGCCCCACCTGGGGCGGCACCACCTCCCGCACCCGGTCGGGCCGGGCGTGCACCCGCACCCGGGCGAGATACCGGTACGGCGCCTCGGTGACGGACCGCTGCACGTAGGCGACCGGGTCCGGATGCTCCCTCGCCCGGAAGCGCCACGTCGTCGCCACCGGCTCGTGCATCCGGTCCAGCCGGAAGGTGCGCCAGTCGTCGCGGTCGACGTCCCGGGCCATCAGGTACCAGCGGCGGCCGGTGGTGACCATCCGCACCGGCTCGACCGTGCGCTCGCGTTCCCCGCCGTCGCGGCCGGCGTACCGGAACCGCACCCGCACGGCGTCGCGGCAGGCCCGCGCGAGCGTCACCAGCAGCTCCGCGTCGATCTCCACGCCGGGGCCGACGAGGGTCTCGGTGGCGCCGTGCACCGCCCGCACCTCGGCGCGCAGCCGGGCCGGCATCACCTGGTCGAGCTTCGCGAGCGCCCGCAGTGCCGCCTCGCCCGCCCCGGCGACCGTGCCGCCCGACGCCATCCGCAGGGAGACCGCCGTCGCGATCGCCTCCTCGTCGTCGAGGAGCAGCGGCGGCAGCCGGGTGCCCGCGCCGAGCTGGTAGCCGCCGCCGACGCCCGCCGTCGCGTGCACGGGGTAGCCGAGGGCGCGCAGTCGCTCCACGTCGCGGCGCACCGAGCGGTCGGTGACCTTCAGCTCGGTGGCGAGTTCGGCGGCGGTCCAGGACGGCCGCCGCTGCAGCATCGCCAGCAACCGCAGCACCCGCTCGGTCGTCGCCTCGACGGTCACCCGCCCATCGTCGCACGAATCACGGAACGATCCTGTCCGCTATCTGCGGGAGGCTGGAACCATGACCGACCAGAACTGGAATTCCCTGCTCCGGGACCAGCTCGCCTGGCACTGGACGACCCAGCTGCGCGATCGCCTCGACGGGCTCACCGACGACGAGTACTTCTGGGAGCCGGCAGCCGGCTGCTGGAGCGTGCGCCCGCGCGGCACCGGCGCCGCGCCGGTGCAGGCCCGGTCCGGGGCGATGACCATCGACTTCGCGATGCCGGAGCCCGACCCGCCGCCGTTCACGACGATCGCCTGGCGACTCGGGCACGTCATCGTCGGCGTGCTCGCGGTGCGCAACGCCGCGCACTTCGGTCGCGCGCCCACCGACTACCAGTCGTTCGCGTACGCCCCGACCGCGGCCGCGGCGCTGGCCCAGCTCGACACGGAGTACGCCACGTGGCTGGCCGGGGTGGAGTCCCTCGGCGAAGCCGGCCTCGCCCGCCCGTGCGGGGCGGCGGAGGGACCGTACGCCGAGCGTCCGCTGGCAGCGTTGGTGCTGCACATCAACCGCGAGCTGATCCACCATCTGGCCGAGGTGTGCCTGCTCCGCGACCTCTACCTGCACACTTACCGGCAGACCCGACGGGAGGCGAGCTGAGATGGCCCGCGACGTACAGATCACTTTCGACTGCGCCGACCCGGCCGGGTTGGCGGCGTTCTGGGCCGAGGCCCTCGGCTACCGGCTCCAGGACCCGCCCGGGGGCTTCGAGTCGTGGGAGCAGGCCCTGGAGGCGATGGGCGTGCCGCCCGAGCGGCGCAACGACGCCTCGGCGGTGGTCGACCCCGAGGGCTCCGGGCCGCGGCTGTTCTTCCAACGGGTGCCGGAGGGCAAGCAGGCCAAGAACCGCGTGCACCTCGATGTGCGCGCCGCCCCCGGACTCGAGGGCGACGCGCGGATGGCGGCCCTGGAGGCGGAGGCCGAGCGGCTCACCGCCCACGGCGCCACCCGGCTCAGGCGCGACGAGCCGGCGCCCCCGCTCGGCGCCGGTCACATCGTGATGGCCGACCCCGAGGGCAACGAGTTCTGCCTCGACTGATCAGCCGCGCGGCGGCGCCGGTGACCCGGCCCGGGCCGAGCGGTTACGCAGGGGGTGATGCGGCGGCGACGGCCTCGCCGATCGGGGTTTCCCCGTCGACGAGTTCCAGGATCCGGCCGGCGCTGCCCGGGTGGTAGAGCAGCGCGACCAGGACCCGGGCCACGTCGGTGCGGGTGACCGCGCCGCGCGGGACGCGCCGGTCGAGGTGGATGCGGCCGGTGGGCGCGTCGTCGGTGAGCCGGCCGGGTCGCAGCACCGTCCAGTCCAGGTCACGGCGGGTCAGGTCGTCCTCGGCGGCCTTCTTGGCGCGCAGGTACGCCGCCCACACCTCGTCCCTGCCGGGCGCCGGCGGGTCCTCCACGCCCATGGAGGAGACGAGCAGGTAACGGCGTACCCCGGCGGCCTGGGCGGCGTCGGCGAGCAGGACGGCAGCGGCCCGGTCGACGGTGTCCTTGCGGGCGGCGCCGCTGCCGGGGCCGGCGCCGGAGGCGAAGACCACGGCGTCGGCGCCGGTGAGGTGCCCGGCGATCTCCTCGACGCCGGCGTGTTCCAGGTCCGCCAGGACGGGGTGGGCGCCGACGGCCCGCAGCGCGGCGGCGTGGTCGGGGTTGCGGATCAGCCCGACGGCGTCGTCGCCCCGGCCGGCCAGTTCCCGTTCCAGCAGGAGGGCGATCTTGCCGTGGCCTCCGGCGATGACGACGCGCATACCTGCCAACCTAACCGCCGGCGACGAGGCTCACCGGCTTACGCTCGCCGCCCGGGGCGGCGTTGAGGCAGCATGGACGGGTGACGGAGACGATCGACGCGCTGGCCGGCCTGGTCGCCGGTGGTGGTGTCGTGGTCCTGAGCGGGGCGGGGCTGTCCACCGAGTCGGGCATCCCCGACTACCGGGGGCCCAGCGGCGCGGCCCGCCGGCACAGCCCGATGACCTATCAGACGTTCACCCGGGACCCGCTGGCGCGGCGGCGGTACTGGGCGCGCAGCCACCTGGGGTGGCGGATGATCGCCCGGGCGGCGCCGAACGACGGGCACCGGGCGGTGGCCCGGTTGCAGGACGCCGGGCTGGTCGACGGGGTGATCACCCAGAACGTCGACGGGCTGCACACTGCGGCGGGCAGCCCGCAGGTGGTGGAGCTGCACGGCCGCCTCGACGAGGTGGTGTGCCTGGACTGCGGCAACCGCACCTCGCGGGAGGAGCTGGACCGCCGGCTGCGGGAGGCGAACCCGGGCTTCGACGCGGCGGTCGGGGCGGTCAATCCCGACGGTGACGTGGAGCTCGCCGACGAGCAGGTGGCCGGATTCCGCACGGTCGACTGCACGTTCTGCGGCACCGGGATGCTGAAACCGGACGTGGTGTTCTTCGGGGAGACGGTCCCGGCGCCGCGGGTGTCGCACTGCTTCGCGATGGTGGGCGCGGCCCGGCTGCTGCTGGTGCTCGGCTCCTCGTTGACGGTGATGTCGGGGCGGCGGTTCGTGCTACGGGCGGCGAAGCTGGGCATCCCGGTGGTGATCGCCAACCAGGGCCCGACCCGGGGCGACGGGTACGCGGCGATGACCGTCGACGCGCCACTGGGGCGGCTGCTGCCCGCCCTGGCCGACCGGGTCACCGGCGCGCCCCTGTCGGGGCGGGTGCCGGCGGCCGGCCCGGCCGGCGGCGCGGTGCCGGCGGGCGCCACGCCGCTGGCGCGCTGAGCCCCGGGCGTGGCCGGCGGCGGTGCCGCCGTCGGTGGTGGTCAGCTCGGGTGAGGTCGCTGGCTCGTGCACGATGGCACCTCCCTGTGCCGATGATGCTGCCCCGGGGGTACGACATCTACCGGAAACACCGACGCTGGTAGCGTTGACCATGCCGGTACCACCCACGCGGGAGAGACCGCCCAAACGGCACTTGGGCGGCGCCGAAGGGGCATATCCTCCCCGGAACCTCTCAGGCAAAAGGACCGCGGGGGCAGGCACTGTGGAGCGCCTTCGGGTGCGACTCAGGGGGAGGCCGACCTGTCGACCTCGCCCCCGCAGGAGCGCCGCGCATGACCGTAGAGAAGTTCGCCGACCGGCACATCGGCCCCGATCCGGGTGACGAGCGCCGGATGTTGGAGGCCGTCGGCTACGGCTCGATCGACGAGCTGATGGACGCGGCGATCCCCGAGGTGATCCGCTGGCACGGCACCCTGGACCTGCCCGACCCGGCCAGCGAGCGGGAGGCGATCGCCGAGCTGCGCGCCCTGGCCGCCCGCAACACCGTCGCGGTGTCGATGATCGGCCTGGGCTACCACGGCACCCACACCCCCGCCGTGATCCGCCGCAACGTGCTGGAGGACCCGGCCTGGTACACGGCGTACACGCCGTACCAGCCGGAGATCAGCCAGGGCCGGCTGGAGGCGCTGCTGAACTTCCAGACCATGGTCACCGACCTGACCGGGCTGGCCACCGCGAACGCCTCGATGCTCGACGAGGGCACCGCCGCGGCCGAGGCGATGACCCTCGCCCGCCGCGCGTCGAAGAGCAAGAGCCCGGTGTACGTCGTCGACGCCGACACCCTGCCGCAGACCATCGCGGTGATCACCAGCCGCGCCGAGCCGCTGGGCATCGACGTGCGCGTGCTCGACGTCGAGCACGACGAGCTGCCGGGGGAGTTCTTCGGCCTGCACCTGCAGTACCCGGGCGCGTCCGGCGCGGTCCGGGACCACGCCGGCCTGGTGGCGGCGGCGCACGCGGTGGGGGCGCTGGTCACCGTCGCGGCGGACCTGCTGGCGTTGACGCTGCTGCGCCCGCCGGGTGAGATCGGCGTCGACATCGCCGCGGGCACCACCCAGCGGTTCGGGGTGCCGATGGGCTTCGGCGGGCCGCACGCCGGCTACCTGGCCGTCCGCTCGGGGCTGGAGCGGATGCTGCCCGGCCGGCTGGTCGGGGTGTCCCGCGACGCCGACGGCAACCCGGCGTACCGGCTGGCGTTGCAGACCCGCGAGCAGCACATCCGGCGGGAGAAGGCGACCAGCAACATCTGCACCGCGCAGGTGCTGCTGGCGGTGATGGCCGGCATGTACGCCGTGTACTACGGCCCGGACGGGCTGCGGGCGATCGCCCGGCGTACCCACGACATGGCGGCGCGGCTCGCGGCCGGGCTGCGCGGCGGCGGCGTCGACGTCGCGGACGTCGCGTTCTTCGACACCGTCACCGCGACCGTGCCGGGCCGGGCGGCGGAGGTGGTCGCGGCGGCCGCCGAGCGGCGGGTCAACCTGCGGCTGGTCGACGCCGACCGGGTGGGGATCTCCTGCGACGAGACCACCACCGCCGAGCACCTCGCGGCGGTGTGGGCGGCGTTCGGCGTGGACAAGGTCGACGGTGACGTCGACGCGGCGCTGCCGGAGGCCCTGGCGCGCACGTCGGACTTCCTCACCCACCCGGTGTTCCGCACCCACCACTCCGAGACGGCGATGCTGCGCTACCTGCGGCGGCTGTCGGACTTCGACTACGCCCTGGACCGGGGCATGATCCCGCTGGGCTCGTGCACGATGAAGCTGAACGCCACCACCGAGATGGAGGCGATCACCTGGCCGGAGTTCGCGCACGTGCACCCGTTCGCGCCGGATGAGCAGACCGCCGGGTACCGGGACATGATCGGCCAGCTGGAGTCGTGGCTGGCGGAGGTGACCGGCTACGACGCGGTCAGCGTGCAGCCCAACGCCGGCTCGCAGGGTGAGCTGGCGGGGCTGCTGGCCATCCGGTCCTACCACGCCTCGCGGGGCGCGGGGCACCGCGACGTGTGCCTGATCCCGTCGTCGGCGCACGGCACCAACGCGGCGAGCGCGGTGATGGCCGGCATGCGGGTGGTCGTGGTGGCCTGCGACGCGGACGGCAACGTCGACCTGGTCGACCTCGACGCGAAGATCGACAAGCACCGGGACGCCCTGGCGGCGATCATGGTGACGTACCCGTCGACGCACGGCGTGTACGAGACGGGCATCGCGTCGCTGTGCGCGAAGGTGCACGACGCGGGCGGTCAGGTGTACGTCGACGGGGCGAACCTCAACGCCCTGGTCGGGTTCGCCAAGCCCGGCAAGTTCGGGGCGGACGTGTCGCACCTGAACCTGCACAAGACGTTCTGCATCCCGCACGGCGGTGGCGGCCCCGGGGTGGGTCCGGTGGCGGTGCGGGCGCACCTGGCGCCGTTCCTGCCGGGCGACCCGCTGGGCGCGCACACCGCGGGCCGGCCGGCGATCTCGGCGGCCCGGTACGGCTCGGCGGGGATCCTGCCGATCCCGTGGGCGTATCTGCGGATGATGGGCGCCGAGGGGCTGACCCGGGCGACCGGGGTGGCGGTGCTGGCGGCGAACTACGTGGCGGCGCGGCTACGCAACCACTTCCCGGTGCTGTACGCCGGCAACAAGGGCCTGGTGGCGCACGAGTGCATCCTGGACCTGCGGCCGCTGACGAAGGCGACCGGGGTGAGCGTGGACGACGTGGCCAAGCGGCTGATCGACTACGGCTTCCACGCGCCGACGATGTCGTTCCCGGTGGCGGGGACGCTGATGGTGGAGCCGACCGAGAGCGAGGACCTGGCCGAGCTGGACCGGTTCTGCGACGCGATGATCGCCATCCGCGCGGAGATCGACAAGGTGGGCGCCGGGGAGTGGCCGGCGGGGGACAACCCGCTCGCCAACGCCCCGCACACCGCGGCGATGGTCGCCGGGGACTCGTGGCCGCACCCGTACCCGCGGTCGGTGGGGGCGTACCCGGCCGGGGTGGACCGGGCGGGCAAGTACTGGCCGCCGGTGCGGCGGATCGACGGGGCGTACGGCGACCGGAACCTGGTCTGCTCGTGCCCGTCGCCGGAGGCCTTCGAGGAGTGACCCGTACGCTGCGCCGGGGCGGACGTCGTGCCGCCCCGGCCGGTGGGTCCTGGGGAGGGCGGTCCCGGGCCGGGGGACTAGCCTGGTGCTGTTGACCTGCTCCTGTGACGGAGCGTGGTCAATCAGGCGACGAGAGCGTGGCGGGCGGGCCCGCGGTGCGGGGCGATGGTGCTGCCGTCGGGGAGCAGTTCGCCGGTGTCCTCGAAGACGATGACACCGTTGCAGAGCAGGCTCCAGCCCTGCTCACGGAAGCAGGCGATGACGCGGGCGGCTTCGCGGTCGGTCGCCTCGGCGGAGGGGCAGGTGGGTTGGTGCTGGCACATCGGGTTCTCCGGACTGTGGGGGCACTGTGTCATGGTTCACATGACCAGTGACGCACAGTACCAAGGTCGAGCGCGCGGAATCGAGCAGGCATCCGTCATGTTCCCCCGAAATCCACTGAACGGATGAGGAAGAATGGGCCGACCGGTGTGGAAACGCTCCCACGACCGCTGATCGACGTACCCGGCGCGCCGGCGTCGTGCCGCGGCGTGCTCGTCGAGCGCGCCCGGTACGAGTGGCGCCCGGCCGACGGCGGCGACCCGGCGGCGCTGGCCGAGCAGTTCCTCGCCGCGCACGGGCTCGACCTGACCGACCTGGCCCGGCCCGCCACCCACCAGCCGACCGGCGTCTGCGGCGCCGCCCTGTACGTCTCCGCCGCCGCCGGCGCCCGCATGATCGGCGCCGCCGCCGGGGCGCCCACCCCGGCGCCGGCCCTGCCGGAGCTCGCCGTGGTCGTTTACGGTCACCACCCGTCCCCGGCCGCACCGCCCGCCCCGCCGCGCGCCGCCCGCCCCGGCCCCGGCTGGTGGCTGGGCGACTGGCGGGAGAGCTGGACCCCCCGGCAGCACGCCGACGCCGTCACCGCGGTCCGCGCCGCCATCGCCCGCGGCGACGTGTACCAGGTCAACGTCGTCGGGCACGCCGCCGCCCGCTACCTCGGCGATGCGCGACCGGCGCTGTCCCGGCTCGGCGCGCTGCCCGGCGCCCGCTACGGCGGCACCCTGCACGGCGACGGCTGGGCGATCGGCTGCGCCTCCCCGGAGACCCTGGTCGAGGTGACCGACGGCCGGGTGGTCACCCGACCGATCAAGGGCACCCGCCCGGCCACCGCCGCCGGACGCCGCGAACTGCTCGCCTCGGCCAAGGAACGCGCCGAACACGTGATGATCGTCGACCTGGAACGCAACGACCTGGCCCGGGTGGCGCGCACCGGGTCGGTGCGGGTGGACGAGCTGTTCGCGGTGCGCCGCTGGTGCGACCTGTGGCAGGCCGAGTCGACCGTGTCCGCGGCGGTGGCCGACGGGCTGGGCCTGGCCGACCTGCTGCGCGCGACCTGCCCCGGCGGGTCGGTCACCGGCGCGCCGAAGCTCGCCGCCCTCGCCCGGATCGCCGCCCTGGAACCCGTCGGGCGCGGCGCCAGCATGGGGGCGCTCGGCTGGGTCGGCCCGGGCCGCCTCGACCTGGGACTGACCATCCGCACCGTGGCCGCCGACGCCGACCGGCTGCACGTCTGGGCCGGCGGGGGCATCACCTGGGACAGCGACCCGGACGCCGAGGTCGCCGAGGCGGCGGCAAAGGCCGCCCCGGTACGCGCCCTGCTCGCCACCGGCTGACGCCGGCCCCCGCGCGGCAGCAGGGCTGCCGTCACCGTCGCCGGGGCGTTGCAGGCGCTGTGGAGCTGACGACATGAGCGGTTCACCCGGACGTTCGGGTGGGGCGTTCCGGGCTGATGACGCGGGCGATTCGCGCCGACGCCTCGGCGGGGGCGTTGCGGGCGCTACAGAGCTGATGACGTGAGTGACTCACAGCGGGGGCGTCCGCGTTGTCGATCCTGATGACGCAGGCGACTCGCGCCGGCATCGCGACCCCGGTGATTCGTTGGCGTCATCAGCTCGACAGCGCCCCGAACGACTCCTCGGACCGCCCGTCGTCCCGGACCGCAGCCGCTGGCCCGTCAGGCGTGCCGGACCCGCCGGCATCGAGGTCCCCGGGTCGCGGCGTGGGTGACCCGCCGCGACGCGGCGTCCGGCAAGGTGCTGGTCCGAGTGGCGGCAGGAAAGCCCGCCGGCCGGCGAGCGCCGCTTGACGCCCACTCGGCGACGTGACAACCTCTAGGTTGTCTAGACGACCTGGAGGACCGATGGCCAAGGCGCCGCTCTACGTGCGGATCGAGCGGGAACTGCGTACCCGCCTCACCCGGGCGCGGCCCGGTGACGCCGTGCCGGCCGAGTCGGCGCTCGCCGAGGAGTTCGGGGTCGCCCGGATGACCGTCCGGGCGGCGCTCAACGCCCTGGAAGCCGACGGTCTCATCGAGCGGATCCAGGGGCGGGGCACCTTCGTGCGGCAGCGGCCCCAGCCCCGCGCGGCCGGGACCTTGATGAGCTTCCAGGAGCAGGTCCGCGCATGGGGGCGTACGCCGGCATCGCTGTTGGTGGAAGGCGAGGTGCGGGCCGCCTCCGCCGCGGAGGCCGCGGCGCTGCACCTGACCGCCGCGGCGCCGCGGGTGGTCTCGATCGTGCGGGTACGGCTCGCCGACGACGTCCCCCTGGCCGTCGAGTACGCCTGCTTCCCGCCCCACCTGAACGACCTGCTCGACCTCGACCTGGAGACGGGGTCGCTGCACCGCGCCCTGCACCAGATGGGGTCACACCCCTCGCTCGGCTCCTCCACGCTGACCGCCCAGCGGGCCGGCGCCGACGGTGAGCGCCTGCACGTCCCGGCTGACGAACCGCTGCTGGTCGAGACCCGGCTCATCGTCGACCAGCACTCGGCGCCGCTGGAATACACCGTCAGCCGCTACGTCGGCGCCCGCTACGACCTGCAGGTCACCTTCGACGTGCAGCCACCCGGGACAGGAGAGACCCGATGAACGTCGCCAAGATGATCGACCACTCGCTGCTGCGCCCCGAGCTGACCATCGACGACATCCGGCGTGGCTGCGACATCGCCGCCCGCCGCGCCGTCGCCTCGGTCTGCGTGCGCCCCTCCGACGTCGAGTTCGCCGCGGCCGCGCTCGCCGGCACCGGCGTGCTCGTCGGCACCGTGGCCGGATTCCCGCACGGCGACACCCGGACCACGACCAAGGTCGCCGAGACCCGCGATCTCGTCGACGCCGGCGCCGACGAGATCGACATGGTGCTGCACATCGGCCGGCTGCGCGACGGCGACACCGCCTACGTGCACGACGACATCGCCGCCGTGGTCGCCGCCGCGCAGGGCCGGGTCGTCAAGGTGATCCTGGAGAACACGTACCTCACCGACGAGCAGAAGGTCACCGGTTGCCGCCTCGCCGAACGGGCCGGGGCGCACTTCGTCAAGACCAGCAGCGGGTTCGCCCCCGGCGGCGCCACCGTCGCCGACATCCGACTCATGCGCGCCACGGTCTCCCCGCACGTCGAGGTCAAGGCCGCCGGCGGCGTGCGCAGCCTCGACACCCTGCTGACCCTGCACCGGGCCGGCGCGGCCCGCTTCGGCGCGACCGCCACCGAGGCCATCCTCGACGACTTCGCCGCCCGCGAACGCGGCGAGCGCCCGGTCGCCGCCGTGACGACCACCGACGGCGGCTACTGACGACCCCGGCAGCGCACCCGACCACCGCTGCCCGGCCCCGGGATGGTCCGTTCCGGTCACACCGGTGCGGCTCACCTGCTCAGGTTCCGCCAGCGGCGCACGGCCAACGGCGCGCAGGCGACGATCAGCAGCAGCGGCCAGGCGACCGCCAGGGCGACGGCGTGCTGCGCGGCGAAGGACTCGCCGCCCCAGCCGGGGTTGCCGAACAGTTCCCGGCAGGCCGCCGCGGTGGCCGACAGCGGGTTCCACCGGGCGACGGCGGCCAGCCAGCCGGGCATGGTGTCCGGGGCGACGAAGACGTTGGAGGCGAAGCCCAGCGGCCAGACCAGGATCTGCAGTACCGCCACCGACTCCGGCGCGCGCAGCAGCAGCGCCAGGTGGATGCCGAGGACGATCATCGCGGCGCGCAGCAGCAGCAGGAGCCCGACGGCGGCGAGGGCCCGGCCGGCGCCGAGGTGCCACTGCCAGCCGACCAGCGCGCCACAGCCGAGCATGACGGCCAGCGCGACGATGGCGTGCAGCAGGTCGGCGACGGCCCGCCCGGTGACCACCGCGGAGCGGGCCATCGGCAGGGAGCGGAACCGGTCGGTGACGCCGCGGGCGGCGTCGGTGGCCACCGCCGTGTAGGTGGTCTCCACCCCGAAGAGCATGGTCATGGCGAACATGCCGGGCAGCAGGAACTCCTTGTAGTCACCGCCGCCGGGCACCACCATCGCCCCGCCGAGCAGGTAGCCGAACATCAGCACCAGCAGCACGGGGAAGAGCAGGGCGACGATCACCGGGCCGGGTTGCCGCGCCCAGTGGGCCAGGGCCCGACCGGTCAGGGTGGCCGTGTCGGTGAGCGCCCAGCGGGCCCGGCGCAGCGCCAGGGTCGGCGTGCTCACGCGCTCACCTCGTCGGTGTCGGCGGTGAGGTGCAGGAACACCTCGTCGAGGGTGGGTCGGCGCACGGCCACGTCGGCGGCCTCCAGCCGCCCGTCGGCCAGGGCGCGCAGCACGGCGGCGAGGGTGCTCACCCGGTCGGTGGTGGTGACGCTGACCCGCAGTTCGTCCGGGGCGACGCGGGGTGCGGTGGCGGTGGCCGCGCCGATGACCTCGGCGGCGCGGGCCAGGTCGCCAGGGTGGTGCAGCACCACGTCGACCCGGTCGCCGCCGAGGGCGGACTTGAGCTCGTCGGGGCTGCCGGCGGCGATGATGCGGCCGTGGTCGACGACCCTGATCGTGTCGGCCAACTGGTCGGCCTCCTCCAGGTACTGGGTGGTGAGCAGGACGGTGGTGCCGGCGGCGACGAGCGCGCGGACAGCGTCGCGGACGTCGCCGCGGGCGCGCGGGTCGAGGCCGGTGGTGGGTTCGTCGAGGAACAGCACGGGCGGGTCGAGGATCAGCGCGGCGGCCAGGTCCAGCCGGCGGCGCATCCCCCCGGAGTACGCCCCGACCGGCTTGTCGCCGGCGTCGGTGAGGCCGAAGCGGGCCAGCAGTTCGTCGGCGCGGGACCGGGCCCGGGCGGGGAAGAGGTGGTGCAGCCGGCCGAAGAGCACCAGGTTCTGCCGGCCGCCGAGCACCTCGTCGACGGCGGTCTGCTGGCCGACCAGGCCGATGTGGGCGCGGACCCGGTCGGCGTGCTGGCGCACGTCGTGGCCGGCGACCCGGGCGGTGCCGGCGTCGGCGCGCAGCAGGGTGGTCAGGATCCGCACCAGGGTGGTCTTGCCGGCGCCGTTGGGCCCGAGGATCGCACAGATCGTGCCGCCGGCCACGGTCAGGTCGACCCCGGCGAGGGCGGCGGTGTCGCCGTAGCGCTTGTGCAGTCCTTCGGCCTCGATGACCGGTGCGTCGCGTCGCATGGGCACGCCCCTCTCCCCGTTACCGTGCACCGTACCGTACACCATACGGTACGTGGGTCGGTAGGGTGGCGGCATGAGCGTCGAGTACAGCGGCACCGGGGACCCCGCGCGCAGCCTCGCCCTGCTCTGGCGCACCAGCGAGAAGGCCAGCCGCCGGGGCGGCGACCTGAGCGTGGACCGGATCGTGCGCGCCGCCATCGAGGTGGCCGACACCGAGGGACTGGCCGCGCTCTCCATGCGCCGGGTCGCCGAGCGCCTGGGAGTCGGCACCATGTCGCTCTACACCCACGTGCCCGGCAAGGGCGAACTGCTCGACGTCATGCTCGACACCGTCTACGGCGAGACCGCCCGCCCCGCCGAGGTCCCCGGCGGCTGGCGCGGCCGGCTGGAGCAGATCGCCCGGGAGAACTGGGCGCTCTACCTGCGCCACCCCTGGCTGCTGCAGGTCGCCACCACCCGCCCACCCCTGGGCCCCAACGTCACCGCCAAGTACGAGTACGAACTGCGCGCGGTCGAGGACATCGGCCTGACCGACCTGGAGATGGACGCCGTGGTCACCCTCGTCGACGGGTACGTCCACGGCGCGGTGCGCGGCGCGGTGGAGGCCGCCCAGGCGACGCAGCGCACCGGCATGACCGACGAGCAGTGGTGGCGGGCGCACGCGCCGTACCTGGAGAAGGTGATGGACCCGCAGCGGTTCCCCACCGCCGCCCGGGTGGGCACCGCCGCCGGGCAGGAGTACCAGGCGGCAGGCGACCCCGTGCGGGCCTTCGAGTTCGGCCTGGCGCGCATCCTCGACGGCGTCGCCGTCCTGGTCGGCGAGCGCTGACCGGGGTGCGCCACCGCCGGCCGTGACGCACGGATAGCCTTTCCGGCATGACCGTACGCCCCATCAGGATCATCGGTGATCCCGTCCTGCGCACCGCCTGCGAGCCGGTGACCAGCTTCGACGCCGAGTTGCAGCACCTGGTCGACGACCTGATGGACACCCTGCTGGGCGCGCCCGGCCGGGCCGGCGTGGCCGCGCCGCAGATCGGGGTGAGCGCCCAGGTGTTCGTCTACGACGCCGACGGCCACCGCGGGCACATGATCAACCCGCGCATCGAGCTGTCCGACGAGACGCAGGACGACGACGAGGGCTGCCTGTCCATCCCCGGGCTGTACTTCCCGACCCGGCGGGCGATGCACGCCACCGTGCACGGCTTCGACCGGCACGGCGAACCGCTGACCATCTCCGGCAGCGGCTTCCTGGCCCGCGCCCTGCAGCACGAGACCGACCACCTGCGCGGCCGTCTCTACGTCGACACCCTGTCCGGGGACGTACGCCGCCGGGCGCTGCGGGAGATCCGCGCCGGCCGGTTCGACTCGCCCAGCCGGCACCGCTGACGACGCGGGGGCGGCCGTCGGCCGCCCCCGCACCCGATCAGCCGCAGGTCACTTCGGCGGCGGGGCCACCAGGCAGATCGCCGTGGAGCTGTTGCCGACGTCGTCCACACCGGTGATCACCGCGTCGCCGCGCAGCGTCACCTTGTAGTCGACGTCGCCGGCGCCGTCCTTGACCCGGAACTGGGCACCCGGCGCCTGCACCAACTTGATCTTGGTGCCGGCGGGGAACGGACCGAACCTCACCGTCGGGTCGGCGCTGTCACCGATGTGGACGTCCACCGCCGTGTCGACGATGTCGGTCGAGGTCAGCTGGTAGAACCCGTCCGGGTTGTACGAGCCGGGGATGTTGCCCCCGCTCGCGTTGTTCGTCGGCACACACGCCGTGGCCGGCGCGGTCGTGTCGACCACCCGCATCGTCGCGGTGTCGCTGCCGGTGTTGCCGGCCGCGTCGGTGGCCGTGCAGGTCACCGTGGTGGCGCCGAGCGGGAAGGTGCCGCCCGACGGCGGCACGCACGTCGGCGTGAGCGACCCGTCGACGTTGTCGATCGCCGAGGCCGGGTAGGCGATGACCGCCCCGGCGGGGCTGGTCGCCTCGACCGTCCGGTCGTCCACGACCACCACCGGCGCGGTGACGTCGTTGACCGTGACGCTGACCTGCTCGACGAACGCCGGCCCACCGGAGAGCCCGTTGAGCAGGAAGTCCACCGTGCAGTGCAGGGTGGCGCCCTGCGGAGCGTCCCCGGCCACCGCGATGGTCTCGGCGAACGGCACGTTCGTGCCGCTCTGCTGGGTACGCGAGGCCGCGTCGAAGGTGACGGTCAGCCCCGGGTCGCAGGACGTCACCGTCGGGGTGACGGTGACGTCGAGGTCCCGCAGCCCGCTGAGGATGGCGTCGGTGACGTTCTCGGGGGCGCTGCCGACCAGCTGGCCGCCGGTCGCGGCGACCACCGCGCTGGCCTGCCCGCTGCCGTTCAGGCCGCCAACGCC
>NZ_JAGPYL010000078.1:0-32337 GCF_018070095.1 Micromonospora sp. U56 | reverse complement strand
CCATGACCCCATCGTGCCTGACGGACATATCTGTGCTGGGAATCGTCATCGAAGGAAGATCCATCCTCGCCCCGGGAGGGCTACTTGCTCTGAACCACTGGACTCACCCAACCCTGACACCCAGGGCGCGCCCTTCGCGCTTCGCAGCGGCACCGCCGCCGGCCCGATGTGGCGCAGACCGTGAGAACAGAGACGCCCCTGCCGCCACGCCTCGTCCTGCCGTAGATGGCAGATCGGCGCCCCGTGGCTGTCTGTGGCCCTGGCCCTGCAGTTGTCACAAGGGATTGGGTGGGCGTAGCCGGTTCGGCACAGCAACTCGCCCGTGGCAGCGTCCTCACACAGGTAGCGATCGCCTTCGTGCATCCAGCCCCACAGCCACTCGTGAAACAGCGGCTGCCCACAGTTCCGGCACGTCGCAGATCGCTGTTGCTCGGGCACTGGCGCGGCACCTGGCGCGCCCCTTTCGGTTTTGGGCCGCCCTTGACGGCCCGGATGTGGGAGCCGTCGATCACCGCCCGGAGTCTGCCGAGCAGCACCTCGTGCAGCCGCTGCCACACGCCGGCGTCGTTCCAGTCCCGCAGCCGTCGCCAGCAGGTCATTCCCGACCCGAACCCGAGTTCCTGCGGCAGGTACTCCCACGGGATCGCGGTGTAGAGCACGAACAGGATCCCGCACAACACCTTGCGGTCATCCAGCGGCTTGCGGCCCGGGCAGCGACGCCGGCGTGCAGGTCGGGGTGGCAGCAGCGGCGGGATCTCGGCCCACAGGTCGTCCGAGACGATCCACGGCGGCTGCTCACCCCTCCTCACATCCAGAGTGAACGATCATCACGTCCGAGGACACGCCCAACATCATTTCGTTAGGAGCTCTTAGTAACCGGATCTGCCGCTGCGTTCTCGCTCCTGCCGATGAGCGGTCAGGCAGATGGAGGGCCCGAGACCTGCCGGAGTCCTCCGAAACGCGATTTGTCGGCCCGGGCGAACTGACTCCAACAGCTCCTTCACCCAGCTGGTCGGGTGGCTGCGCCGACCTGGAGCGGAAGGCCAAGGTCGCGCGGAGCGCTCGCGCCCCGTGGAGACGATTGGTGCGGACTGCGACGCCAGGTAGCGTCACCAGTTCGACAGCGCCTGGCGCTGTGGCCCATGCCGAATGGTAGGACCACTCACACCAGCTCGCCGCGCTTCCTGCTCAGGTAGGCCCGCTCGGCGGAGTTCTGGGTGGCGGCGATCGCGGCGTCGTACGCCTCCTTCGCCTCGACGCTCCGGCCAAGCCTGCGGAGCAGGTTGGCGCGGGTGGCGTGCCACGCGTGGTAGCCCGTGAGCGGCAGCCGGTCGACCAGAGCGAGGGCGACGTCCGGGCCATCCAGCTCCGCGACCGCGACCGCGCGGTTGAGTGCGACGATCGGCGACGGGTCGAGCCGGGTCAGCTGGTCGTAAAGCGCGACGACCTGCGACCAGTCCGTGTCCGACGCCGTGGGGGCGTCGGTGTGGACGGCATTGATCGCGGCGAGTATTTGGTAGCGGCCGGGTCGGTTGATCGCGAGGCACTCGCGGACCAGGTCGTGGCCCTCGTCGATCAGCGCGCGGTTCCAGCCGGCGTGGTCCTGCTCATCGAGCGGCACAAGCTGCCCATTCCGCACGCGGGCCTCACGCCGGGCCTCGGTGAGCACCAGCAGCCCGAGCAGACCTGCGACCTCCGGCTCCTCGGGGAGCAGCTGACGGAGGATGCGCGCGAGCCGGATTGCCTCGCCCGTGAGCTCGGCTCGAACCGGGTCGCCATCGCCGGTGGCGAGGTAGCCCTCGTTGAAGACGAGGAACAGCACTGCCAGTACACCGCCGAGCCGCTCGGGGAGGTCGGCGGCCTCGGGCACCCGGTAGGGCACCTTCGCCGACGCGATCTTCTTCTTCGCCCGGGTGATCCGCTGCGCCATCGTGGTTTCGGGCACGAGAAACGCCTGCGCGATCTCCGGCACGGTCAGCCCACCCAGGAGCCGGAGCGTCAGCGCGATCCGCGCCTCCGGTGCGAGCGACGGGTGGCAGCAGGTGAAGAGCAGCCGCAACCGGTCGTCCTCGACCAGTCCGGTGGGCTCGTGGGGCGTGTCGTCGTAGTACATGGAGGCCGCCTGATGCTTGGCGTCGCGCTGGTTCTCCCTACGGATCCGGTCGATCGCGCGGTTGCCCGCGACGGTGGTGAGCCAGCCGCCGGGGTTGGGAGGTACGCCGGACTCCGGCCACCTCTCCAGCGCGGCTACCAATGCCTCGCCCGCCGCCTCCTCTGCGATATCGATGTCACCGAATCGGCGGGCAAGCGAAGCGATCAGGCGGCCGTACTCCTCGCGGAAGACCCGCTCGACGGCCGCCGTTCCGTCGTTCATCGATCAGTCGTCGGTCGAACCGGCTCAGGCGAGGCCGCCGAACGGACGGACCTCGACCTTGCCCCGGCACGCCTTTGACCCCTCGGCCGCCAGCGTGAGCGCCACGTCGAGGTCGGGCGCGTCGATGACCCAGAAACCCCCGAGGACCTCCTTGGTCTCAAGGTAGGGGCCGTCGGTCAAAACCGGCGTCTCACCCTGGCCGTCGACGACGGTCGCCGTCGAGGCCGGCTGAAGCCCACCCGCGAAGACCCAGTAGCCGTCACCGCGCAGCTTGTCATTAAAGGCGCCGGTCGCGGCGAACGCCTCCTCCATGTCCTCCGTTGAGCCGTAGTTGCCGAACTCGTCCATCTCGGCGGGGCCGTGCACGGCCAGCAGGTAGTGCGTCATCCCACTTCTCCTCAATTCCGGGCGGTCCCGATGACCGCCTTCCACCCCACCACGAACGGCATCCCGCCGATACGACACCCTGCCCCAGAAATCTTGCGACCGGATTCTTCAAAGCGAACCGCGCGTCGACGCCCTGCGCGAAGCACAGGACGTTCGGGTCCTCAGCCGCGTCTTCGTCCAGGGCGTACCCGACGGGACTGGCTGCGCCGGCGTCAGGGCCGGAACCCGCGCCCGACCCGTCCCGACGCTGCGTCACCACGCATCCACCCGTTGAACTGTTTTCTCGGGACCTGTCGGATCCGGACCCGCCCGTTCGTGGAGGAGGTATGAGCGGGTGGCACCGGGCGGCCCGCCGAGGACAAGGAGCCCGACATGTCCACCACCATCCAGGTCCCCACCCGCACAACCCCCAGCGCGCCGGCCCCGACCGTCCAGCGACAGCCGGTCTGGAAGTACGGCGTCACCGCGGCCGTCGTCGCCTCGGTCACCACGACCGTCCTCGCGGCGGTCGCCTCGGCCGCCGGGGTCTCGTTCGCCGACAGCACAGGCGCGAGCATCCCGCTCGCCGCGTTCGCGCAGCTGACGCTGGTCTTCTCGCTCGTCGGCGTCGGCATTGCCGCCGTCATGGCGCGCAAGGTAAGCCGGCCGCGGACCACGTTCGTGCGGACGGCGGTCGCGCTGACCGCGCTGTCCTTCGTCCCGGACCTCACGTTCGGGTTCGACGCCGACTCTGCAGCAACCTTGATCACGCTGCACACCGTCGCCGCGGCGATCGTGGTGCCGGCCCTGGCAGGGCGGCTCGCGCGCACGCGCTGACCCGGCTCGAACCGTGCCACTGCCCTTCGCCAGGTCGACGCTTCAGTCCCATCCCGCCGGTGGCGTGACGAAGTAGAAGCGCCTGCACGACGCTTTGATCAGTCCGACGGCGATGAGTTTTCGCAGTGGCCCCAGTACCCACCGATCAACCGCACGCGAGGGGCACGACATGACCGCTACCTACACCTTCGACATCTTTTCCAGCCTCGACGGATACGGTGCCGCGGGCGGCGACTGGACCGGCTACTGGGGTAGGCAAGGCCCCGAGTTGCTCGACCACCGCCTTGCCTTGTACGCCGCGGAGCAGCGGATGGTCTTCGGGGCCAACACGTATCGGGCATTCACGCGGATGCTGGCTTCGAGCACCGAGGAGTCCGAAGTGCGTGACCCATGGGTCACTCGGATGAGGAGCCTGCCGGCAACGGTGGTGTCGACGACCCTGGAAGGACACCTCGACTGGCCGAACGCGACCGTCGTGAGCGGTGACGCCGCCGACGTCGTCGCCCGGCTCAAGGAGGAGTCCGAGGTGCCGTTGCGCTCGCACGGCAGCCTGTCGTTGAACCGGGCGCTGATGGCCGCCGGCCTGGTCGACCACGTACAGGTCACGCTCTTCCCCGTCATCACCGGTCAGACCGGGCTGGAACCGATCTTCCAGGGTGCGGCCGACTTCGACCTGGAGTTGGTCGAGCACCGGACGCTCGACGACCACATCCAAGAGCTCATCTACCGACCCACCCTCCATTGATCACTTCGAGGAAGAGGTTTGGGTCAAGGCCTGTCGCTGTGGGACGTGCACATCTGGCTCCCCTCTGTGTCGACAACGCTGGGAGCCGGGTTCTAAGCTGAGTCTTGGCGGGTCCGGGAAGTGACTTCTCCGAAGAGCCGGCTTGGGGATGTGAGCTGGTCACGCTGGAGTCAGTTGTCGTTCCCCGGTGTCCTTCCGGACCCGCCGCCATGGCCGGCACGGTGTCGTTGATCATGTGTCGGTAGACGATGTCGGACAGGCGTCGTTTCAGCGCGCGCATCCTTCCATTGACGTCTTGCCGGCGGCCTTCTTTCGGTCGAAGTAGGCGCGTCCCTCGGTGGGGTTGCGGAGCCGGACTGCGGCCATGATGTGCAGTACCCAGTTGATCTTTCGGTTGCCGGCACGGGAGATCGGGTGTCGTACCTGCTCGCCGGATGATGCGTCGATCGCGTCTTCAGCCAGCTGCTGTGCCTGATTGCTGTGGCCGTTGCTCATGAGGGGCGTGGGTCATGATCCGGGCGCTTGCGGTTATTGCCACCGGGTCCTGACTGATCTCAGCGGCACGGGTGCTGCGTTCGGCGGCGACCAGGGCCAGCCGTCGACCCAGTCGTCCAGCACCACGATCCACTCCTGGTCGTACCGACCGGCCTCGTGCGGGTCGTCGACCATGAGCACTCCGTAGAGCGCGCGATCAGAGTTGGACGCCTGAGTGCGGGTGGTAGAAGTAGGCGCCCGGGTCGGGGAACGTGAACTCGGTCAGCCAGGGTTGGGTTTGTTTTCGCCCAGGGTCTAGCGATAGGTGAAGATATTTGACAGTGTGACATTCACCTGCGTGATCGCGTCATGTGGCGACACGTCCGACGTGAGGGGGCGCCGTGCGTAGACCTTCCCGAACCCGATCACTCGCCGTCGCTGGCGTGGCGATCCTGCTCGCCGTGATGGCATCTCCCGCCCAGGCACACGAGCCGTGGGACGACGGGTCCGTTCCGCCGCCCCCGCCCAGCAGCCCGGCCGACGGCTACAGCCAGAATATGCACCTGCTCTCGACCGCCGAGCACACCGGTGGCGTCAACTCCGACCTCGCCTTCTCCGGCAACCTCGTCTTCGCCGGCCACTACGGCGGCTTCCGCATCATCGACATCTCTGAGCCCGGCACACCGGTCGAACTCGCCGACGTGCACTGCAACGGCCCCCAGGGTGACGTGTCGGTCTGGGGCGACCTGCTGTTCCTGTCCGTGGACACGCCACAGAGCACGCCGGGCTGCGAGGGGTCCCGCAACGTCACCGCTTCTACCCCCGGTGCGTGGGAGGGTGTACGGGTCTTCGACGTCAGTGACCCGACCGCGCCCCAGTTCCTCCAGGCGATCCGTACCGACTGCGGGTCACACACCCACACCCTCGTGCCCCGCGAGGACGGCGGCACCTACATCTACGTCGCTTCGTACCCGCTGAGCGCCAGCAACATCGGACCGGACTGCCAAGCTCCCTTCGAGCGGATCTCGGTGATCGATGTACCGGGTGGCGACGCTGACGCTGGCCTCGCCGCGAAGGTCGTCGCCGAGCCCACCATCAAGGGGATCGACGCATTCTCCGGCGCGTCCGGCGACTTCTTCGCCTGCCACGACATCCAGGTACTGACCCCGCGCAAGCTCGCCGCCGCGGCCTGCCTGTCCCAGGGCCAGCTCTGGGACATCAGCAATCCGCTGGCGCCCCACGTGATCGCCGACATCGACACGCCGGACGTCGACATCTGGCACAGCGCGGCGTTCACCCACGACGGGAAGTACGTCACGTTCGGCGACGAGTACTTCGGGCCCGCGCAGGAGCCGTTCGGCGCGATCTGGACGTACGCCGTCGACAACCCGAGCACGCCGCTCAGTCACCTGCGTATCCCGCGCGCGGAACCAAGCACCTACCACAACTTCAACTACGTGCCGGTCGCCGGCCGCAACATCCTGGTCTCCTCCGCGTACGGCTCGGGGACCTCGGTGGTCGACCTGACCGACCCGAGGCACCCGAAGGAGATCGGTTACTACGACATGCGGTCCAACCAGTGGTCGACCTACTGGTACAACGGCCTAATCATCGCCAACGACATCTCCCGCGGCGTGGACGTGCTCCGCTATAGCGGGCTCGAGACGGCCGGGGCCCGGAAACTGCCGATGCTGAACCCGCAGACCCAGACGTTCCTGCTCCGCTGACACCGCTGCGAGAAGCGGGCGGGCGCCGATGGCGCCCGCCCGCCTTTCGTGTCCTGTGAGCGACAGCGCCCACCCCTGGCTCCGGCGGTCGGGGCGCGAGCAACAGACCTGACCGCCAAGGTGGCGGGAGGGGGGCTCGCACCAGAGGCGGCCGTGCGGATCATGAACTGGTTGCCATGCCAAGCCCGTCGGGCGAGCCGGCATTCGCCCGTCGGGTTCCACGAGCACCGACGTCAACTCCACCCTGATGAACCCGCTGGTGCCAGTTCCGAGTTTGCTGAAATGTGATGTGAGTTGGTCCGGGGCTGGTCACGCCAACGGCCTCGCGTAGCCCGACGGGTCCGCCGCAGCGTGACACCAGTTCGAGCACGGCTTTGTGCTGGACTTTCGGGCCGAGGACTCGTTCCAGGGCGAAGAACGACTCCATCGCGGCAGTCACCGCAGCTTGAACCTGTGGTGGACGGGGCGACGGTGCTGACCGTGGCGGCCTGAGCCCGGCGGCCGGCGGCGGGGTGGGGCGTGCTGATCACCAGGCGCAGGGCGCATAGTCCTTCAGGAAGCAGCCGTACAGGTCTTCGCCCTGTTCGCCGCGGACGATCGGGTCGTAGACCCGGGCCGCGCCGTCGACCAGGTCCAGCGGGGCGTGGAAGCCGGCGTCCGCCAGCCGCATCTTCGTCGGGTGGGGCCGCTCGTCGGTGATCCAGCCGGTGTCGACGCTGGTCATGAGGATGCCGTCGGCCAGCATTTCCTGGGCGCTGGTCCGGGTCAACATGTTCAGCGCGGCCTTGGCCATGTTGGTGTGCGGGTGCCCCGGCCCCTTGTAGCCGCGGGCGAACTGGCCCTCCATCGCTGACACGTTCACCACGTACTTGCGGCGGGCGGTCGCTGCGGCCATCGCCGGTCGCAGCCGGCTGACCAACACGAACGGCGCGGTCACGTTGCACAGCTGCACTTCGAGCAGTTCGACCGGGTTCACCTCGTGCACCCGCTGCACCCAGCTGTTGACGGGGTCGAGGTCCGGCACCAGACCGCCGGCGTCGATGGCGGTGGCTGCCGCGATCCGTTCCGGCGAGGCGGAGCCGCTGGTCAGCGCCAGAGCGGTGAGCGCGTGCGGGGTCATCGCCGGTTGCGGCGGGGCGGTCAGGCTGCCCGCCGGGTCGCTCCGGCCGGCCGGTTTGGCGAACGTGATCATCTCCGGCAGCGGGCCGTCCGGCAGGGCCGCCGCCTCCGCGGCGACGAGCTGCGCGTACGCCCCGGGCGTGCGGCGGACGGTCTGCGCCGCGTTGTTGATCAGGATGTCGAGGGGTCCCTGGCCACTGACCGAGTCAGCGAGCGCGATCACCTGGGCGGGGTCGCGCAGGTCGATCCCGACGATCCGCAGGCGGTGCAGCCACTCCGCGCTGTCGGGCATCGCGGCGAATCGGCGGACCGCGTCGTGCGGAAACCGCGTGGTCACCGTGGTGTGCGCGCCGTCGCGCAGCAGCCGCAGCGCGATGTACATGCCGATCTTCGCCCGGCCGCCGGTGAGCAGCGCGCGCCTGCCGGTCAGGTCGGTGCGGGCGTTCCGGCGCTCCCGGTTGAGCGCGGCGCAGGGCGGGCAGAGCTGATGGTAGAAGGCGTCGACCTCGCGGTAGCGCTGCTTGCAGACGTAGCAGCCGCGCGGGTTGTGCAGGAAGCCGGCCGTGGTACCGACGGTGGGGGAGGCGAGCGGGATGCCCTGGGTCTCGTCGTCGATCCGGCCAGGGGCGCCGGTGGCGGTGGCCGCCGTCACCGCGCGGTCGGCCGCCGCGAGGGCATCCCGCCGTTCCTCGCGTCGCCGCTGCTTGATCACCTTGTAGAGCTTCGCGGTGGCCCGTTGCACCCGCACCACGTCGGGGTGATCGGGAGGCAGGTCCTCCAATGCCTCAAAGACGCTGAGACAGGTCTCCAGTCGGCCGCGGTCAATGCCGTATTGACCGTTTTCGGTAACGTTGTCCGCCGTCATGCCGCTGCTGTCTCATCCCGTTCCCTGCGCCGGATCTACCCGGCCCACCCCAAGTCCGACCCGGAACTGTACGCACCGCACGGCCTTTGACGCATCCCGCGTCGGCTCATCCGCCCAGAGACCGTCGACGCCGACCTCGCCCGGGTCCACCGGAACTGTGCATCTCCAGCCACGCCGGGCTCGGGCGACCATGGGCAGGCCAGCCGCGCGGCCACCGGAGTCGCCACTGCTTGAGTCGATTGAAGCGGCGTTCCACGACATTGCGCTTCTTGTAGATCACCTTGTCGAAGGTCGGTGGTCGCCCGCCTGCGCTGCCCGGTGGGCGACCTGGTGGGAGCGTTCGGGCATGACGTGCCGAATCCCGCGTTGCCGCAACGCTCGTCGGGTGGAGTCGTGGGCGTAGCCCTTGTCGGCGATCAGCCGTCCGGGCGTTTGCGGGCCGGCCAGGTCCAGGCTGGTTGACGCGTCCAGCAGGGCCATCAGTTGCGGGTTGTCGCCGGCCTGACCCGCAGTGAGCAGCATCGACAACGGCCGACCGCGGCCGTCGACGGCGAGGTGGATCTTCATGCTCAACCACGACCCACCGCTACAAGATCGGCAGGACACGCCCTGGCAGCCGCACGGGCACATCGGGTCGGAGCACTCCGGGTCGCAGTCGCAGGACAGCACGAACTCAAGCATCAGGACCCCTCTTTCCGTCGTCGGCGGGCGTGGCGGAATGTCGGGCATTTGACCTGGTGCCGGGGGTCGATCGAGGCGGCGTTGCAAGAGTTGGGGCGCCGGCTCTGCGAAAAGCCGATGGATATCTGGGGCCCGATTCGAAGAAGCAAGGAATCGTGCGTCGTTCGACGTCTACTCGAGGGGTTTCAGCCTTGCGGAGTCACGCTCGCATGGCGGGTGGCGGTTCTGTCAGATGAACGTCTCTTCCCTGGTCAGTTGTGATGGCCGACGACCAGGTGGCTCACCTGGCCGGGTGCGAGATGATTTTCTGAAAGGAGCGCGGATTTGCATTTGGTGAGTCTGCGGAACCGGCAATGTTCGCACGCCGGTCCGCTCGGGTAAATGGCTGAGTCTGCTTGGTAGCAGGAGCCTTGTGAATGGGATTCATCGCTCCAGAATTTGAATCCGACCGGGGAATTGTTGCCCCGGCGGCTCTCACTTCAGGAGGTAAATCCCCATGAGTCGAATGAGATCGGGCGGACGCGGGGGCACGGTCATGCGCCGTACCATCTTCGCGTTGGCCGCCGCGGTCGTCGCCACCGGCGCGATCGGAACCCCGGCAGTGGCCGACGGCAAGCCGGTCACCCCGTCGGCCCAGCCGACCGAGGCCGTGCCGGGCGGCTTCTCCAGCTGGCGTGAGCTGTTCTCCGTGCAGGAGCGGCTCAACTCGGCCGCCGACGAGATCATGGCCGCCCGCGGCGACGGCTTCGCCGGCGTGGTCGCCGCGCCGGAAGACCGCAAGCTCACCGTCTACTGGAAGGGGCAGGTGCCCGGATCCGTCCGTGACCTGGCCAAGCGGCTCGCCGTACCGGTCAAGTTCAAGCCGGCCCGGTTCCACCAGCGGGAGATGGTCGCCGAGGCGCAGCGGCTCGCCGCGGATCCGCGTGCGGTCTCGGTGGCCGCCAAGGTCGACGGCAGTGGGCTCGCGGTGACCGTCACCGGCAGGGCGCCGGTGGCGGGTAAGCAGGACGTCCTGCGTACCGCGCGGCTGCCGCTCAGCCTGAGCACCGCATCGCGCCCGACGCTGCTGAATCGCCAGAACGACTTCGCCCCGTACTGGGGTGGTGCGCGGTACTACGCCAGTGGTGGGTGCAGCACCGGCTTCGGGGTGTACTGGAACGACGCCCGCCAGATCCTCAGCGCCGGGCACTGCGGGTCGAACGGTCAGGTCGCGTACGACGGTGGTGGCCCCACCAACACCATGGGGCCGATCATCAACGACAACAACCCGCGGGACACCCTGATGATCAGGGTCGCGGCCGGCGGCCGGATCTACACCGGACCGTACAACGCTGCCACCAGCATCGGGGTTGGCGGGGCGGCATCGGACTACGTCGGCAACTACCTCTGCACCGGCGGCGCCTCAAGTGGTGAGCACTGCAGCATCCGGGTCAGCGTCGTCAACCAGTTCATCAACGTCGGCTACGTGATCGGGCCCGTGACGCAGGCCAACCACGTCACCGCCGGGGCCTGCGCCGCCGCCCCGGGCGACAGCGGCGGACCGGTGTACTCGTACCGTTCCGATGGGCGGGTCGACGCTCGTGGCACCATCTCCGCCGGGGTGACCGGCACGGCGGTCTGCCCCGGCGTCGTCGCCAACGGCTCCAGCACCGTCTGGTACGCCCCGCTGCTGCGGCCGGTGGGTGACGCGCAGATCGGGTCGCTCACCTACCACGGCGCCTCGCTCATCCAGGGCTGACGCGTATCCGGCGCCCAGCCGCAACGGGTCGGCGCCAAGCAGTGATCGAAGTAGCGTGGGCCGGTCCGTACGGGCCGGCCCACACCGCTGACGGCTGCCCCGCACTGGCGCGACGACCACGCCGCGCACGGGCTGGACCCGATCGCCGACACCCCGCAGGCCCGCTGGGTGACCGGCCCGGCGGACCTGGCGGTGTCCCGGGTGCTGCCTGGTGGGTCAGGGCCTGGTTCAGTCCGGCTCGAGTGGTTCCCCCCGTGATCACTAGAGCCAGACTTTCTGCGCATCTTCCTTTGGTTCCTGCCGGTTCCTGCCACCGTGGCGCCGGTCGGGGCGGCTGGGTGGTATCGACGACCTCCCGTCCGAATGGCCAGAACGCGGCGCGTCGGCGACGGCGACGGCGGCTTGGGCGGGGATGCCACCGACCGCGTTGCCGTAGGCCGGGCCGGCCTCGCCGCTGCCGTGCGACGACGCTCATGATGACGAGCCAGCGGTCGTGCCGGAGGTGGTCCTCCCGGATGCCGAGGATTATCGTGGGGCCGGACAGTGGGGGTGGACGTGACGACGGGTTCGGCGACGGCCCGGCGGCCGGTGAGCTTCAGCACCGTGGGCCTCCCGGAGGCCCAGAGGATCGGGCTGTGGGAGGACCACAACGCGCAGGCATTGATCGGCCTACGGTGTCACACGCTGGGCGAGGCGCCGTTTGACGGGATTGAGCTCAACCTTCAGCTCGAGCAGATGCACCTGGCCCGCGTCCGCGGCAACGCGCACGTCGTTGAACGGCCGGCCGAAATGATCCGCAAGCATCCGGCGGACGCGGTCGCGATCTACCTGACGCTCCTCGGGGAGGCGTTCTTCTACCACAACGACGGCGTGCTCACCCTGCGACCGGGACAGGCCCTGATCTGCGACGCAGATCGCCCGTTCATGCGCGGCTTCTCGCGTGGCCTGGAGGAGCTCGCGATCAAGGTGCCGCGCCCACTTTTTCGGGAGCTGACCGGCCTCGGCTCGCTCAGCACCCCGCTGGTGCGCGACTTCGCCGGGGGGGATGTGCCTGCCCGGACATTCGCGAGGCTCATCGACCGCGCCCTGCGTCCCGAAGGAGGCGAGCCCGTCGATGAACGAATCGCGCTCGACCTGCTCGCGAGCATGGCGGGCAGCCGTCCGGTTCACCTCGGCACGGTGCATCTGGCCAACGCGCGTACCTTCATCGAGGATCACCTGACCGACGCCGGCCTTACTGCTGCCCAGGTCGCGGCCGGGATCGGTATCAGCGAGCGCCACCTGTCCCGGGCGTTCGCCGCCGCCGGCACCACTGTTCCGCAGTTCGTGCTGGCGCGTCGGCTGGAACGTGCTCGTGCGCTGCTTGCGTCCTCGCCGCAGCTTCCGGTCGGTGAGGTCGCGGCCCGCTGCGGCTTCGGGTCGGCCACCCACTTCTCGCAGGCGTTCCGGGCGCGTTTCGGCATGCGCGCCACGGACCTGCGTCGGCAGGCCCGGGCGGGCCGGCTCGGTTAGTTCTCGAATTCCGCCACAGCTTCGTCTTTCCGCCGTGTTACGGCCTCATCCCTTGCTGCGGCTGCGGAGCACCGCCGCACACTGGTCGAGCGAGTGGCCAGGACCACACGCCGAGCAGTGGAGTGGGGGATCTGATGGCAGTGTTCAGCGACGGGATGGCCGAGACGCCGCTACCTCAGGGATCGATGGTGACGACCGACGTCGTCGTCATCGGCTCGGGCCCGGCGGGAGCGGGCGCGGCCCTGTTCCTGTCCACCCTGGGAATCCCGAACATCATGATCACGAAGTACCGCTGGACGGCCAACACGCCGCGGGCGCACATCACGAACCAGCGCGCGATGGAGGTCTTCCGGGACCTGGGCATCGAGGACCAGGTGCTCGCCGACGCCACTCCGCACGAGCTGATGGGCGACACCGTCTTCTGCACCTCGATCGCCGGGGAGGAGATCGGACGGATCCTCACCTGGGGTACCCATCCCGCCCGGCGGGCCGACTACCAGCTCGCGTCACCGTGCCTGCCGGTCGACATTCCCCAGACCTACCTGGAGCCGATCCTGGTGCGCAACGCCGTGGTGCGGGGTACCCAGGCCCGGTTCTCCACCGAGTACCTGGGACACCGGCAGGACGCCGATGGGGTCCACGTCCAGGTTCGAGACCGCCTCACCGGCGAGGAGTACACGATCCGGGCCAAGTACCTCATCGGCGCCGACGGCGCCCGGTCCAAGGTCGCCGCCGACCTCGACCTTCCGATGGAGGGTGCGATGGACGTCGCCGGCTCGATGAACATCACCTTCAAGGCCGACATCTCGGCGCACTGCGGGCACCGGCCGTCGGTGCTCTACTGGGTGATCCAGCCCGGTTCGAACGTCGGCGGAATCGGGGCCGGGCTGGTGCGGATGGTGCGGCCGTGGAACGAGTGGCTCGTCGTCTGGGGCTACGACATCAGCCAACCCCCACCGGTCGTCGACGAGGCCGCCGCCGTCCAGATCGTGCGCAACCTGCTGGGGTTGCCGGACATCGAGGTGGAGATCACCGGTACGTCGTTGTGGGGCAACAACGAGATGTACGCGACGCACCTGCAAGCCGGGCGGGTGTTCTGTGTCGGGGACGCGGTCCACCGCCACCCGCCGAGCAACGGGCTGGGGTCGAACACCTCGATCCAGGACTCCTACAACCTCGCGTGGAAGCTGGCAGCCGTCCTCCGTGGGCAGGCCGCGCCGTCGCTGCTGGAGACCTACTCCGTGGAACGGGCGCCGGTGGCCAAGCAGATCGTCCAGCGCGCGAACAGGTCCAGCCGGGAATTCGTCCAGTTCTTCGAGGTACTGGGTCTGCTGGACGCCAAGGACGAGGCCGAGATGGCCGCGCGCATCGAGGAGCGCAAAGCCAACACCCCCGAGGGGGCGGCCAAGCGGGCCGCGCTGGTGTCGGCCATGGAGCTGAAGCACTACGAGTTCAACGCCCACGGTGTCGAGCTGGGGCAGTTCTACGAGTCGGACGCGGTGGTCTCCGACGCCACCCGCCGGCCAGAACCGCGCCGGGACCCGGAGCTGTACTACGAGCCGTCCACGGTTGCGGGGTCCCGGCTGCCGCACGCCTGGGTGGGCGATGCCCGGCGCAAGGTATCCACGCTCGACCTGGCGCCGATGACCCGGTTCACATTGTTCACCGGCATCGCGGGGGAGCCGTGGGTGGCGGCCGCCGAGAAGGTCGGCCAGGAACTCGGCGTGCCGCTGGAGGCCGTGGTGATCGGCCCCGGGCGTGCGGTGACCGACCTGTACTACGACTGGGCGCGGTTGCGGGAGGTCGAGGAGGACGGCGTGCTGCTGGTGCGCCCGGACAAGCACATCGGCTGGCGGTCGATGCGGCTGCCCGCCGACCCGGAGCGGGCCCTGCACGAGGCGATGTCGGCGATCCTCGGCCGGGGTGATGCGGCGTGAGAGCCAGCTTCACGCACGAGACGCTGCCACAGCGGGTGGTGTTCGCGTCGTACGAGGCGGCGGGTCACGTGGCCGACGAGGTGGCTCGGCTCGGCGCCGTCCGCCCGATGGTGATCGCCGCGGAGTCCGACAGTGCGCTGGCTGACCCGTTGGTGGCCGCCCTGCCGGCCGCGGTGCGCCATACCGAGGTGGCGATGCACGTGCCCATCGACGTTGCCGAGCGGGCCCGCACGGCCGCCGAGAAGCACGACGTCGACGTCCTCGTCAGCATCGGCGGCGGCTCCACCACCGGCCTGGCCAAGGCGGTGGCGCTGACCACCGGGCTGCCCATCGTCGCCGTCCCGACCACGTACGCGGGCTCGGAGGCCACCAATGTCTGGGGGCTGACCGAGGGCGGCCGCAAGACCACCGGCGTCGACGCCCGCGTGCTGCCGCGGTCCGTCGTCTACGACGCCAGCCTGATGCTGTCCCTGCCGGTGCCGCTGAGCGTCGCGTCCGGGTTGAACGCGCTGGCGCACTGCGTCGATTCGATGTGGGCACCACGGGTCGACCCGATCGACCAGGCGCTCGCGCTGGAGGGCATCCGCGCCCTTCGCCAGGGACTCCCCGAGGTCGTGCGCGATCCCCAGGGCATCGCGGGGCGCGAGCAGACGCTGTACGGGGCCTACCTGGCCGCGGTGGCGTTCGCCTCGGCCGGCTCCGGGCTGCACCACAAGATCTGCCACGTGCTCGGTGGGATGTACAACCTCCCGCACGCGCAGACCCATGCCGTGGTACTGCCGTACGTCCTCGCGCTCAACGCACCTTCGGTGCCGGACAGCGAGCAGCGGATGGCGGCGGCCTTCGGCGGGACGTCCGCCCTGGACGGTTTGCAGCGCCTGCGGGAGCAGGTGGCGGCACCTCGCGCCCTGCGGGACTACGGGCTGCGCGAGACCGACATCCCGGCTGCCGTCGACGCCGTCCTGGCGGCCGTGCCGCCGAACAACCCGACGCCGGTCACCCGCGAGAACCTCGAGGATTTGCTACGCCGAGCCTGGGACGGAGGGGAGCCACGATGAGCAGGGCGCAGCACGACCGCGAGTCACAGCTTGTCGAACGCGTGGTCGCGTCGTTCGACGACACGCCGGATGAGCGGCTCAAGGAGCTGATGCAGGCGCTCACCCGGCATTTGCACGCCTTTCTGCGGGAGGTGCGGCTGACCGAGCAGGAGTGGCAGCGCGCCATCGAGTTCCTCACCACCGCCGGGCACATCACCGACGACCGGCGTCAGGAGTTCATCCTGCTCTCCGACGTCCTGGGCGCCTCGATGCAGACCATCACCGTCAACAACGAGGCGTACCGCGACGCCACCGAGGCGACGGTGTTCGGCCCGTTCTTCGTCGAAGGCTCACCGGAGATCGAGCTCGGCGGTGACATCGCGGCCGGAGCGTCCGGGCAACCGTGCTGGGTCGAGGGCACGGTCACCGACACGGACGGCAAGCCGGTGCCGCATGCACGGATCGAGGTCTGGGAGGCCGACGAGGACGGCTTCTACGACGTCCAGTACGGCGACGACCGGGTCTGCGCCCGTGGCCACCTGTACAGCGACGCGGACGGGAACTACCGCTTCTGGGCGGTCACGCCGACGCCGTACCCGATCCCGCACGACGGCCCGGTCGGCCGGCTGCTGGCCGCCACCGGACGGTCCCCGATGCGGGCCTCACACCTGCATTTCATGATCCAGGGGGAGGGACTCAGGACCCTGGTGACGCACATCTTCGTCCGCGGGGACGAGCTGCTGGACCGCGACAGCGTCTTCGGAGTACGGGACTCGCTGGTCAAGGATTTCGAGCCCCAGCCGGCCGGCACCCCCACCCCGGACGGCCGCGACCTGGGAGACCGCGCGTGGTCACGGGTGCGGTTCGGCATCGTCCTGGCCCCTGCGGCCTCGGCTCGCGAGGAGGGCTGACCCATGCCCACCGACGTGTACCTGTACGACGCCGTACGCACCCCCTTCGGGAGGTACGGCGGTGCGCTGGCCGGTGTGCGCCCGGACGACCTGGCGGCGCACGTGCTGCGGACGCTGGTCGAACGGGCGCCCGCGCTGGAACCGGACCGCGTCGACGAGATCGTGCTGGGCAACGCCAACGGCGCCGGGGAGGACAACCGCAACGTCGCCCGGATGGCCGGCCTGCTGGCCGGCCTGCCGACGTCGGTACCGGCCACGACGGTGAACCGACTCTGCGGCTCCAGCCTGGACGCCGCCATCGTCGCCTCCCGGCAGATCGCCCTCGACGAGGCGGACGTGGTGCTGGTCGGCGGTGTGGAGTCGATGAGCCGGGCGCCCTGGGTGCTGCCCAAGCCGGAGAAGGCGTACCCGGCCGGTGATGCGGCGCTGGTGTCCACCACCCTGGGCTGGCGTCTGGTGAATCCGCGGATGAATCCGGAGTGGACGGTCTCGCTGGGCGAGGCCACCGAGCTGCTCGCGATCCGTGAGCAGGTCGGCCGCGACGCGCAGGACGTCTTCGCGCTGCGCTCGCACCAGGCGGCTGCCCGGGCCTGGGAGACGGGGTTCTACGACGACCTCGTCGTCGGCGTGCCCGGGGTGGACCTCGCCCGCGACGAGTCCATCCGGTCCGACACCAGCCTGGCGAAGCTCGCCGCGCTCACACCGGTGTTCCGCAAGCAGGACGGCACGGTGACCGCCGGGAACTCCTCGCCGCTCAACGACGGCGCGTCCGCAGTCTTGCTGGGCAGCCCGTCCGCCGAGGAGATCGTCGGTCGGTCGCCGCTGGCGCGCATCGCCGGTCGCGGGGCTGCGGCGAACGACCCGCAGTACTTCGGGTTCGCGCCGGTGCAGGCCGCCAACCTGGCGCTCAAGCGGGCCGGCATCGGCTGGGGTGAGGTGGGCGCGGTCGAGCTGAACGAGGCGTTCGCCGCCCAGACCGTGGCGTGCGTCAACGCCTGGGGCGTCGACCCTGACATCGTCAACGCACACGGCGGTGCCATCGCCATCGGTCACCCGTTGGGCGCCTCCGGGACCCGCGTGCTCGGCACGCTCGCCCGCTCGCTGCGGGCTTCGGGCCAGCGGTGGGGGGTCGCCGCGATCTGCATCGGGGTCGGGCAGGCGCTCGCCATGGTCCTCGAGAACCTGGACACCTGAGCCGTGGCCAGCATCCTGGACAACCCGACCGCGGCGGTCGCGGGGATCCCCGACGGCGCCACGGTGATGATCGGCGGATTCGGCACCGCCGGTCAACCGGTCGAGCTCATCGAGGCGCTCCTCGCGTGCGGCGCCACGAATCTCACCGTCGTCAACAACAACGCCGGAAACGGGGACGTGGGCCTGGCGGCGCTGATCCGTGCGGGCCGCGTTCGCAAGATCGTGTGCTCCTTCCCCCGCCAGCGGGACTCCTGGCACTTCGACGAGAAGTACCGGGCCGGTGAGATCGAGCTGGAGCTCGTTCCGCAGGGCAACCTCGCCGAGCGCATCCGCGCCGCCGGCGCCGGCATCGGCGCCTTCTACACCCCCACCGGCTACGGGACCTCCCTGGCCGAGGGCAAGGAGGTCCGGGAGATCGACGGGAGGCACTACGTGCTGGAGTACCCGCTGCGAGCGGACTACGCCCTGGTGAAGGCGCACCGGGCCGACGAGCTGGGCAACCTGGTCTACCGCAAGACCGCCCGCAACTTCGGGCCGATCATGGCGGCGGCCGCGACGACGACGGTCGTGCAGGTCGAGGAGTTGGTGCCGGCCGGTGCGCTCGACCCCGAGGTCATCGTCACGCCGGGCATCTTTGTCGACCGCCTCGTCCGCGTGCCGGCACCCGTGCCGGTGCCCCAGCCGGTCGGAGCGGGTCAGTGACCGGCGGGAGCCGGCGCGGGCTCGGCAAGGACGAGCTCGCCGCCCGCGTCGCGCGCGACATCCCGCACGGAGCCTTCGTGAACCTCGGCATCGGGCTCCCGACCCGGATCAGCAACCACCTCTCCCCAGGCAGCGGCATCGTGCTGCACACGGAGAACGGCATGCTGGGCATGGGGCCCGAGGCGCAGGGGGACGCGATCGACCTCGACCTCATCAACGCCGGCAAGGTACCCGTGACCGAGCTGCACGGCGCCTCGTACTTCCACCACGCCGACTCCTTCGCCATGATGCGCGGCGGCCACCTGGACGTCTGTGTGCTCGGCGCCTATCAGGTGTCGGCCCGCGGTGACCTCGCGAACTGGCACACCGGCCGGTCCGACGACATCCCGGCCGTCGGCGGCGCGATGGACCTCGCCATCGGGGCCAAGCAGACGTTCGTGATGATGGATCTGTTGTCGCGGGACGGGGTTCCGAAGCTGGTTCCCGAGTGCACCTACCCACTGACCGGTGTGAGGTGCGTCAGCCGCGTCTACACCGACCTCGCGGTGTTCCTCATCGAGGACGAGGGCGTGGCAGTACGGGAGCTGTTCGACTGCACGTTCGACGAGCTGACGCGCCTTCTCGAGGTGCCGCTGCTGGATCGGACCCGCGAGGGAGCCCGATGACCGGCATCTGAACCGCAGCCTTGGACAGACGTCACCCGGCCCAACATGCGCCAACCCGACGATATGGCTCCTCGCGGACGCCGGTCCGTACCGGAAGCTGCGCTAGCCGGCCTGAAAACCATCGAATCGAAGGAGTCGACCATGGCCCTGAACACCCAGACCATGACCGATGAACAGCGCAAGTCGGTCGCCTTGGAATACTTGAAAGCCTTCGACAACGCTGGTGTGACCTCCACCGGGGGCAGCATTCTGGACCTGTTTGCCGATGACGCCCAGGTGTACTTCCCGAAGTGGGGGCTGGCCACCGGAAAGGAACAGATCGGCCGACTGTTCGGCGAGGTGGGTGGCATGATCAAGCAGATCGAGCACCACTACTCCCACTTCAACTGGATCTTCTCGGGAACCGACACCGTGGTCTGCGAGGGCACCAGCCACGGCGAGCACCGGGACGGACCGTGGCGGGCAGGGCTTCCCGAGTGGGGGGCCGGACGCTGGTGCGACGTGTTCGAGATCCGCGACTGGAAGATCCAGCGCGTCTTCATCTACCTCGATCCCGACTACGCCGGGCAGGACACCGCTCGCTACCCCTGGTTGCAGCTCGGGTAACCCGAGCCGGCCCGGCGCGAGCTGACGGCGGATTGCGGTTCGGCGCCTCACGCTCGACACACGGTGATGGGTCCGAGGACCTGCTCGACCTCCTTCTTGCGGCGCGTTATGGGGTGTGCGGGCTGAGGCTCGAATCCCGCTGGCATCGTCCTGAACAGGGTCTCCAGGTTGGTGACCTCTTCGATTCGCCCGAAGATCAATCGGTCCGGGTGCGGAGGCTCCGCGCCAGGGTGGGGATCATCACCGTCGCAGGGACGAGGTGTAGCCCGAGGAGGGCAGTGGTGGTGGCGGTGTTTGCCCCGGAGAGGAGGGGCGGGACCAACGAGATCGCGGTCAGCGACAGTGCGGTCCACACGAATCGCTCGGCGGGGCGAGCGCTCCAACGAAGAAGAGCGACGGCAATGACGATGCCCACGACCGAGAAGAAGCCGGTCACCACGGCGAACCCGGACAACGGGATCGTCTCGCCACCATCGGGGACCTCGAAGTCGACGCCAACGGCCTGGGCAAGCGCAGCGGCGAGGGTGGTGGCCACCATCGCTGCGAGCGTGGCAATGAAGCCGGTGCCGGCGAGTCCGCGGAGTCGGTGGGTGTGGCTGGTCTGGCCCGATGCCGGTCCTGCGACGACCCCGGTGTCATTCATGCTGTTCATGTCGTCCCTCCATCATTCGGTAACTGGCGTACGGGGCGTGTTGGCAGGTGACGGTCCTGGCCCTGGGGGTGACGATGAGCACCTTCGCCGTGCGACGGCCGGGGTTCCGCAGGGCGCGGACGCCGGTGCCGCGGAGCCAGAACCCGGCGTCGCGTCCGAGGACCGGCCCGGGCTCGCCGTCGCGCAGCTCCAGCTGCACCCGGCCGCGGGTGACGATGCCGAACGCGTCGCACCACTCCGCCGCGACCACCGCGACACGCGCGCCACCGCACAGCGCGAGCGTCCACACCGGACTATTCCGTGCCGTCCGCCGGCAGGCGCTCCGGCAGCCCGAGCCGCGGGAACTGGTCGTCGTGGAACGTGACGATCTCGGTGATCGCCCCGCCGGTGACGCGCAGGACGTCGATCGTCAGCGGCAGGTACGCGCCCTCCCGCTTCCGCCAGTGGTAGAACGCGACGGCGGGCTGCCGGTTCACGGAGGTGGGGACCGCGCGCAGGCCCTTCATGCCCTCGAATCCATCCTCGACCCAGCTGTTCACCACCGCGTCGCGGCCGACGTACAGGCCCGGCGTGGGCGGCATCGAGCAGCGGACGTCGTCCCGCAGCATTGCGGCGAGCCCGTCGACGTCCGTGGCCACGCTCGCGTCGGTGAAGCGGCGCACCAGCTCGCGCGTCTCGGCGTCCTCCTCGCCGCCGGTCCAGTCCTGCCGCTCGGCGGGCAGGTGCTCCCGCATGCCGGCGCGGGCCCGCTGCAGCGCGCTGTTCACGGAGTTGACGGAGTCCCCGAGGAGCTCCGCGACGTCCTTCGCCGGCCAGCCGAGCACGTCCCGCAGGATCAGCACGGCCCGCGGGCGCGGCGCGAGGTGCTGGACTGCGACCAGGTACGCCAGCTCGATCGTCTCCCGCGCGACGGCGACGGTCTCGTCCGCGTCGCCCGCGGGCAGCTCGTCGAGCAGCCGGTCCGGGTAGGGCTGCAGCCACAGCACCTCGCCGCCGGTCGCAGGCTCCGGGCGGCACTTGGCGAGCAGGTCCAGGCAGGCGTTGGTGGCGATCCGGTACAGCCAGGCCCGGAACGTCGACCGCCCCTCGAAGGTCTCCCGCCGCCGCCAGGCACGGAGGAACGTCTCCTGCACGGCGTCCTCGGCATCCTCGAACGACCCGAGCATCCGGTAGCAGTGCACGTGCAGCTCCCGCCGGTGCCGCTCCGCAAGCCCCGAGAACGCCGGCTCGTCGACCTCGCCCAGACCGCTCCCGCCCAGCTCCTCCAGCCGCATGTCCGCACTCATCACGTCATCCTTCCGTCTCGTCGTGTCCCGTCGTAGGTGTGACGGGTGCGGGCGCGACAACTCATCACTAGGGTCGGTCGGCATGGCTGAGCGCTTTTCCTCCTTGGTAGGTCGGGTTTTCGACGTGGTGGAGAACGAGGATGGCCTGCACCATTGGGGTCGTCCGGGAGGGGCTGCAGGGCAGCTTGGTCAGGATTTCCAGGTCTTGAGGGTGGCGACGCGGCGCGTTCGCCGCAGCAGCAGATCCGGGCATGGGCCTTGTTCACGGCCTTCTGCCGGCGCGACAGCTTCGGCCGGTAGCGGCTAGCCCATCAGCCCTCAGGATCGCCTCCGAATCACGGTGCCCTACTGAGCCGGTAACTGCTGTGTGGTCCCGGCTCGACTGTTGATGAATACAGGAGCCGGGCATGCATGCCCATGGGAAAAGGGCCATCACGGGGACAGGTGCCTCAAGGCGTCCCTCCGGGGGGCGTTGTCCGTGATGGCCGTGGGCGCGGTGCTCGGCTGCTCGCCTCGGTCCGGACAACCGGCTGCGGCGCCCTCGCCCTCTGCGTCAACGCAGCCCTCCGCGAGCCCGTCCACGACTTAGGTGTGCCTTATCGCGCACTGTACTTTGTGGCCGTTGCCGAATGGGCATTGCCTGGTGTAATGCCTTGACTCGTCACTGAGGTCCAGGTCCGGTTTGCCGAGCCGGCGTACGGATCGCTACGCGGACTGCGTCACGCACGTCACCGACGCCATGAGCGTATGCGGCGTCAGACGGCACCCCCACCGTCGTCGTCAACGGCGGCCAACCGCGCAGACCCTGGCCGCCGCCGTCGACCAGGTCTGAGGGCCGTAATCGCAAAGGCCGGAGCGACAGGATCGCCCCAGTCGGTACGGAACCTGCCGGGATCCCATCGGTCCTGCCGGATCGGTACATCTCGGCCCGAAGGTTACGCACGATCGTAGGGGAGTGGGTGCGAATCACGTCCTCCGGTTGCACCGCACCGCCGTGCGTACGAACGTGGTCGTGAGGGTCACGGGTGAGGAATGAGGCGGATGGCGGGCACGAGCGAGCACGCGAGTCGGGCATTGCTGGCAGTCGGTGGGCTGGTACGGCGGGCGGAGGTCTCCCCCGACGGTCGGGCCCTCTACCAGATCGGCGGCCGGGAGGCGGACGCCTTCTACCGGGACCGCTGGTCGTACGACAAGGTGGTGCGCTCCACGCACGGGGTGAACTGCACCGGGTCGTGCTCGTGGAAGGTGTACGTCCGCGACGGCATCATCACCTGGGAGCAGCAGCAGACCGACTACCCGAGCGTCGGTCCGGACCGTCCGGAGTACGAGCCGCGCGGCTGCCCCCGCGGCGCCGCCTTCTCCTGGTACACCTACTCGCCGACCCGGGTCCGGTATCCGTACGCCCGTGGCGTACTGGTCGACATGTACCGGGAGGCGAAGCGGCGGCTCGGCGATCCGGTCGCCGCCTGGGCCGACATCCAGGCCGACCCGGAACGGCGCCGCCGTTACCAGAAGGCCCGAGGCAAGGGCGGCCTGGTGCGGGTCAGCTGGGACGAGGCCCAGGAGATCATCGCCGCCGCGCACGTGCACGCCATCAAGGAGTACGGCCCGGACCGGGTGGCCGGCTTCTCGCCAATTCCGGCGATGAGCATGGTGTCGCACGCGGTCGGTGCCCGGTTTCTGTCGCTGATCGGCGGCTCGATGCTGTCGTTCTACGACTGGTACGCCGACCTGCCGGTCGCCTCCCCGCAGGTGTTCGGCGACCAGACCGACGTGCCCGAGTCCGGGGACTGGTGGGACGCCTCCTACCTGATGATGTGGGGTTCGAACGTCCCGGTCACCCGCACCCCGGACGCGCACTGGATGGTCGAGGCCCGCTACCGCGGCCAGAAGGTCGTGGTGGTGTCGCCGGACTACGCCGACAACGTCAAGTTCGCCGACGACTGGCTGCCGGCCCAGCCGGGCACCGACGGAGCCCTGGCGATGGCGATGGGCCACGTCGTGCTCAAGGAGTTCTTCGTCGACAGGACCACACCGCGGTTCGTCGACTACGTCTCCCGGTACACCGACCTGCCGTACCTGGTCAGCCTGGAGCCGGCCGACGGTGGCGGCTACCGCCCCGGGAAATTTCTGACCGCCGCCGACCTGGGGGAGAGCGACAGCGAGGCGGCCTTCCGGCCGGTGCTGTGGGACTCTGCCGCGGACGCCCCGGCGGTCCCGAACGGCTCGCTGGGCCACCGCTACGGCCAGGCCGGCGTCGGTAGGTGGAACCTGGACCTCGGCGAGGTCGTGCCCCGGCTCAGCTGCGCGGGCGGCGAGGCGGTGGAGGTGATGCTGCCGCGGTTCGACAACGACGTGCCCGCGGTGATGCACCGCGGCGTGCCGACCACGCGGGTGGGCGGGCGGCTGGTCACCACCGTGTTCGACCTGATGCTCGCCCAGTACGGCGTCGCCCGTCCCGGACTGCCCGGGGTGTGGCCAACCGGGTACGACGATCCGGCCGAGCCGTACACCCCGGCATGGCAGGAGCCGATCACCGGCGTACCGGCGGCTGCGGTCGCCCGGATCGGGCGGGAGTTCGCCGACAACGCGGAACGTTCCGGCGGGCGCTCGATGATCCTGATGGGCGCCGGCACTAACCACTGGTTCCACTCCGACACCACCTACCGGGCGATGCTGGCGCTGACGACGCTGACCGGCTGTCAGGGGGTCAACGGCGGCGGCTGGGCGCACTACGTCGGGCAGGAGAAGTGCCGGCCGGTCACCGGGTGGGCGCATCTGGCGTTCGGCCTGGACTGGGCGCGCCCGCCGCGGCAGATGATCGGCACCGCCTACTGGTACACCCACACCGACCAATGGCGCTACGACCAGTACAACGCCGACGTCCTCGCCTCCCCCCTCGGCCAAGGCCGCTTCGCCGGCAAGCACACCGCCGACCTGCTGGCCCAGTCGGCCCGGCTGGGCTGGATGCCGTCCATGCCGACCTTCGACCGCAACCCGCTCGACGTCGCCGACGAGGCCCTCGCCGCATTGCCCGACAACCCGGCGCAGTACGTCGCCGAGGCGCTGGTCGACGGACGGCTTCGCTTCGCCTGCACCGACCCGGACGCGCCCGAGAACTGGCCACGGGTGCTGACCGTGTGGCGGGCCAACCTGCTCGGCTCGTCGGGTAAGGGAAACGAGTACTTCCTGCGCCACCTGCTCGGCACCGACGCAAACCTCCGCGCCACCGAAGCGCAGGGGAAGAAACGCCCACAGGACGTGGTGTGGCGCGACCAGGCCCCCGAGGGCAAGCTCGACCTGCTGCTGAGCCTCGATTTCCGGATGACCTCCACCACGCTGTTCTCCGACATCGTGCTGCCGGCGGCCACCTGGTACGAGAAGCACGATCTCAACACCACCGACATGCACCCGTTCGTGAACGCGTTCACGCCGGCGATCAATCCGCCGTGGCAGACCCGCACCGACTTCACCGCCTTCCACGGCATCGCCAAGGCGTTCTCGGCCCTCGCCGGCCCGCACCTCGGCGTCCGCCAGGATCTCGTCGCTGCCCCGCTGCTGCACGACACCCCGGACGCCATGGCCACACCGGGCGGGGTGGTGCGCGACTGGAAGACCGGCGACGTCCCCGCGGTACCGGGCAGGACGATGCCGAAGTTCATCGTCGTGGAACGCGACTACGGCGCCATCGCGGACAAGATGGCCGCCCTCGGCCCGCTGCTCGACCGCCTCGGCACCACCACCAAGGCCGTCACGGTCGACGTCACCCGAGAGATCGACTACCTGCGCAAGGTCAACGGTGTCGTGCGCGGCGGACCGACGGACGGTCGACCCCGGCTGGACACCGACATCCGGGCCTGCGAGGCCATCCTGGCGCTGTCCGGCACCACCAACGGCCGCGTCGCCACCGAAGGCTTCCGTTTCCTGGAACGCCGTACCGGCCAGCAGCTGGTGGACATGTCCGCCGAGTACGAGGGCAAGAAAATCACCTTTCCCGACGCTCAGTCCCGCCCGGTGCCGGTGATCACCAGTCCGGAGTGGTCGGGTAGCGAGCACGGCGGTCGCCGGTACTCGGCGTTCACCATCAACATCGAACGGCTCAAGCCCTGGCACACGCTCACCGGGCGCCAGCACTTCTTCCTCGATCACGACTGGATACAGGAGCTCGGCGAGGAGTTGCCGATCTTTCGGCCACCGCTGGACATGCACAAGCTCTTCGGCGAGCCCCGGCTCGGGCGTAACGGCGAGCTCGAACTCACCGTGCGCTACCTGACACCGCACTCGAAGTGGTCCATCCACTCCGAGTACCAGGACAACCTGATCCTGCTGACGCTGTCCCGGGGTGGGCCGACCATGTGGATGAGCGAGGTTGACGCGGCGAAGATCGGTGTGCGGGACAACGACTGGATCGAGGCGGTCAACCGCAATGGCGTCGTGGTCTGCCGGGCCGTGGTGAGCCACAAGATGCCCGAGGGCACCGTCTACATGTACCACGCGCAGGAGCGGGTGATCGACGTGCCGAAGGCCGAGGTCAACGGCCGGCGCGGCGGGATACACAACTCGCTGACCCGACTGCTCATCAAACCGAGCCACCTCATCGGTGGGTACGCCCAGTTGTCGTTCGCGTTCAACTACCTCGGTCCGACGGGCAACCAGCGTGACGAGGTCACGGTGATCCGCCGCCGCTCGCAGGAGGTGCAGTACTGATGCCGCCGAGCGACTTTCGAGGAGCGAGTCGATGCGCGTGATGGCCCAGATGGCGATGGTGATGAACCTCGACAAGTGCATCGGCTGCCACACCTGCTCCGTTACCTGCAAGCAGGCGTGGACCAACCGGTCCGGGGTCGAGTATGTCTGGTTCAACAACGTGGAGACCCGGCCCGGCCAGGGCTACCCGCGTACCTACGAGGACCAGCAGCAGTGGCAGGGCGGCTGGGTGCGGACCCGGACCGGTCGGCTCAAGCCGCGCTCGGGTGGCCGGGTGAAGAAGTTGTTCAGCATCTTCGCCAACCCGAAGCTGCCATCGATGCAGGACTACTACGAGCCGTGGACGTACGACTACGAGCACCTGATCAACGCGCCGGCCGGCGACGACATCCCGGTGGCTCGGCCGAAGTCGCTACTGACCGGGCAGGACACGAAGATCACCTGGAGTGCCAACTGGGACGACTCGCTGGCCGGCGGCAGCGAGATCGCCGCCGGGGACCCGGTGCTGGCGAAGGTCTCCGACCAGGTGAGGCAGGAGTTCGAGAAGACCTTCATGTTCTTCCTGCCCCGCATCTGCGAGCACTGCCTCAACCCGTCCTGCGCCGCCTCCTGCCCGTCCGGTGCGATCTACAAGCGGACCGAGGACGGCATCGTCCTGGTCGATCAGGACCGCTGCCGGGGCTGGCGGATGTGTGTCACCGGCTGCCCCTACAAGAAGGTGTACTTCAACCACCGCACCGGCAAGGCGGAGAAGTGCACGTTCTGCTTCCCGCGCATCGAGATCGGCCAGCCGACCATCTGCTCCGAGACGTGCGTCGGCCGGCTGCGCTACCTCGGGCTGATGCTCTACGACCACGACCGGGTGGCCACGGCCGCGGCAGCCGAGGACGAGCGGGATCTCTACGAGGCCCAGCGCTCCGTGTTCCTCGACCCGCACGACCCCGCGGTGGTTGCCGCGGCCCGGCAGGCGGACATCCCCGACGACTGGATCGACGCGGCGCAGCGCTCCCCGGTCTGGGACCTGATCATGACGTACGAGGTAGCCCTGCCACTGCACCCGGAGTACCGCACCATGCCGATGGTCTGGTACATCCCGCCACTGTCGCCGGTGGTGGACGTACTACGCGACACCGGCCACGACGGCGAGGCCGCCGGCAACCTCTTCGGCGCCGTCGACGCCCTCCGCATCCCCGTCGACTACCTGGCCGAACTGTTCACCGCCGGCGACCCGGAGCCGGTACGGGCAGTGCTCAACCGACTCGCCGCGATGCGCGCCTACCAACGGCAGGCAAACCTCGGCGAACAGCCTGACGAATCCATCCCGGCTGCCGTCGGCATGACCGGCGAGCAGGTGGACGACATGTACCAACTCCTCGCCATCGCCAAGTACGAGCAGCGCTACGTCATCCCCGCCGCGCACGCCGAGGACGCGCACCGGCTGGAAGGGATCGCCGCCGAGTGCAGCCTGGACTACGAGGGCGGCCCCGGGATGGGCGGCGGCGGCCCCTACAACCACGGCCCCTTCGGGGAGTCCTCCGGCACGCCAATACCGATCCAGGTGGAATCCTTCCACGCGATGCGCAGCCGGCAGACCGCTGACACCTTCACCGACCCTGGCGACGAACCTCGCCGGGTCAACCTGCTCAACTGGGACGGCAAGAGCATCCCGGAGGGCCTCTTCCCCCCGAAGAAAGACCCGGCCGCCGAGGGCGGCGACGTGACCGGCCCCGGCGTGATCGACACCGAGGGGGGCGAGCGATGAGCACGGAACCGATCTGGCGTCCCGTCGCCGCCCGCGCCGCCTCGCTGCTGCTGCGCTACCCCGACGACGAGGTTCTCTCCGCACTGCCCACCATCCGGGCCGCCCTCGACGGGCTCCCCGCCGAGGTGGCCGGGCCGCTACGGCATGTCACCGCCCACCGGGAGTCGACCACGCCCGGCGAGCTACGCGCCGCCTACGTTCAGCTGTTCGACTTCCGGCGGCGCTGCTGCCTGCACCTGAGCTACTACACCTGCGGCGATACCCGCAAGCGTGGCGAGGCGCTCGTCGGATACGCCTCCGCCTACCGGACGGCCGGCCTGGCGGTGGTCGACGGCGAGCTGCCCGACTACCTGCCCGCGGTGCTCGACCTGGCCGCCGCCGACGACGCCGGATGGCGACTGCTGCGCGACAACCGCGTCGGCCTCGACCTGCTCACCGAGGCGCTGGCCAGGGAGGAGTCTGTGTACCGGCAGGCGATCGAGGCCGTCCGAGCGATGCTTCCCGCCGCGCGCCCCGCCGACCTGGCCGCAGCGGTCCGGTTGGTCCGCACCGGCCCGCCGGTCGAGCAGGTCGGCCTGGAACCGTACGGACTCGTCGACCCCACCGGAGGGCGCAGGTGAACACCGTGGACGTTCTGCTCTGGGTGGTCTACCCGTACGTCACCGTGGCGATCCTGGTGGGCGGGTTGGTCTGGCGCTACCGGTACGACAAGTTCGGCTGGACCACCCGCTCGTCACAGCTGTACGAGTCCGCGTTGTTGCGCTGGGGCAGCCCGATGTTCCATTTCGGGGTGCTCATGGTGCTGATCGGGCACGTGGGCGGCCTGCTCATCCCCAAGTCGTGGACGGAGGCCGTCGGGATCACCGAGCACACCTACCACCTGATGGCCGTGTTCATCGGCACGATCGCCGGGTTCTGCACACTGATCGGCATGGTGATCCTCATCGCCCGGCGCCGGCTCACCGGTCCGGTGTTCGCCGCCACCACCCGCAATGACAAGGCGATGTATGTGGTCCTCGCTGCCGTCATCGTGCTGGGCCTGTGGACGACGGTACGGGCCAACATCGCCGGCGGTGGCTACGACTACCGCGAGACCGTCTCGCCCTGGTTCCGGTCGCTGTTCTACCTCAGTCCCGACCCGGAGGTCATGGCTGCGGTTCCGATCGGGTTCCAGATCCACGTCATCGCCGCGTTCGCCCTGTTCGCGTTCTGGCCGTTCACCCGCCTCGTGCACGCCTTCAGCGCACCGGTCGGCTACGTCACCCGGCCATACGTGGTCTACCGCAGCCGCGGCGCCCGGCCGGGCCTGCGCCCCAACCGGCCGGGCTGGGAGGGCCCGCCGACGCTGCCGCCCCGCTCCTCGACGGCCCCCCGCCGCCGGGGGTGACGGCAGACGGCCAGACCGGTATGTCACCGATGCCATGCAACGTCGCCGGGACACCGGCTGCACCTGTTGAGGTGGGAGATGATGAGAGCGGGCAGGGCCACGCCGGCGGCGGGCGCGGGCCGCAACCTGGTGCTGGCCACCATCGGGTTCACCGTGAACTTCTGGGCCTGGGCGCTGCTCGGTCCGCTCGCGCCCGGCGTGAAGGAACGCCTGGGGTTGAGCTTCGCCGCCCAATCACTGCTCGTGGCGGTGCCCATCGTGGTCGGCTCGATCGGCCGGATTCCGGTCGGCGCACTCACCGACCGGTTCGGCGCACGGATCATGTTCCCGGCGGTCTCCCTGGCCACCATCGTGCCCGTGCTGACCCTGTCGGTGGTGTCGTCCTACCCCGCGCTGATCATCACCGGGCTCTTCCTCGGCATCGGCGGCACCGCCTTCGCCGTCGGCGTTCCCCTCGTCTCCGGCTGGTACCCGCCCGCCCGGCGTGGCTTCGCCATCGGCGTGTTCGGCGCCGGCATGGGCGGCACCGCGATCGCCAACTTCACCACCGTCAAGCTGGCCGACACCTACGGCGAGGACACCCCCTTCCTGCTCGTCGCCGCCATCCTCGCCGGCTACGCCGTCGTGGCGTTCCTGCTCATCCGCGACGAGCCGAACCGACAGCGGGCCGCCGGCTCCGCGTGGGCGCGTACCGCCGACGTCGGACGGCTCGCGGTGACCTGGCAGCTGTGCTTCCTGTACGCGGTCGGCTTCGGCGGCTTCGTCGCCTTCAGCGTCTACCTACCCGCGTACCTGCGCACGGCCTACGAGCTGACCGCCAATGACGCCGCGCTGCGCACCGCCGGCTTCGTCATCCTCGCCGTCGTCGCCCGACCCACCGGCGGCTGGCTGTCCGACCGCCTCCAGCCGGTACCCGTGCTGGTCTGGTGCTTCGCCGGCACCGCCGTGTTCGCCGTCATCCAGGCGTTCCAGCCCCCGCTCATGCCGGTCTCCACGGTCGCCTTCCTCGGCATGGCCGCCCTGCTCGGCGCCGCCAGCGGCGCCGTGTTCGCCCTCGTGGGCACGGTGACGCCCGCCGACAAGGTCGGAACCGTCACCGGCGTCGTCGGCGCCGCCGGCGGCCTCGGCGGCTTCGTCCCCCCACTGGTCATGGGCTGGGTGTACGGCGTCGAAGGCTCCTACGCCATCGGCCTGATGCTGCTGTCCGACGTCGCCCTCGCGGCGGCCGTCTACACCGCCGTCAGGATGAGCGGCCTCACCCGCCGCCCCGCCGCCGCGTCACCGCCTCAATGAGTCGCCATGGACACGACGCCGCTGACCACGCTCATCGTCCCGGCTGTCAAACCGCGGGAAGCGTCAAGAATCCTCCAGGTACCTGCACACGTCCTCTGCGGCCGCCTCGCCGCTGGCGATGCAGGCCGCAATGCCGACGCCGTCGTATGCGGCACCCGCGAGGGCGAGACCGGGTGGCAGGCCGGCCCGGGCGGACGCGATCCGCTCTCGATGCCTGACGGCGTACTGCGGAAGCGCGCCGTCCCACCGCTGCACCCAGGACGCGATCGGCGGCGGCAGACTCGAACCGAGGAGGGCACCCAGCTCGGCATGCGCCTGGGCGGCCAGGACGGCGTCATCGCGGTGCAGGCGCTCCTCTTCGCCGGCGTGGCCGAGCGAGGTCCGAATGATCATCGGCCCGCCTTCTCGGCCCAGATGGGTCCACTTACGGGTGACGAACGTCGCCGCCTTGACAAGGGTTCGCTCGGTCGCCGGGATCAGAAAACCGGACAGCTCCGGCAGCGGGGTGTCGCTCGGCAGCGCCATCGCGACCAGCGCGACGCTCGCATAGGTGAGATCACCGACCGCAGCCGAGCCGGAGGGGTCCCGGGCGCTCGCCAGCAGTCGCGACGCGGACGCGGCAGGCACGGCCAGCACCACCGCGTCCACGTCGTCGACCTCCGGGGCCGCCGCCGGGCCGAGCGTGGCGCGCCATCCATGCGTCGTACGCGCCAGGTGGCGCATCGGCAGCCCGAGGCTGATCCGGGCACCGCTCGCCACCGCGGCCGCCCTGACCAACCGGCTCAGCCCGCCCTCGACGGTCGCGAACACCGGTCGCCCCGGCACCCGCACGCTGGCGGCCTGAGCGGCCCGAACCGCGCCGGCCAGGGTGTGCTCGGCTCGCGCCGCCGAGGCCAACGCCGGCATGGTCGCATCGAGCGAGAGCTGGTCGGCGCGGCCCGCGTACACGCCGCCCAGCAGCGGGTCGACCTGCCGCTCCACGACCTCGTCGCCGTAGCGGGCGCGGACCAGCGCACCCACCGTGACGTCCTCGTCCGCGGCGAGCAGCGGGGCACCGGTATCGCGGTCATCGCCGGCGGACTCCCGCGGAATGCCCATCAGCGTGCCGGGCGGGATGGGTTCGAGGCGCCCGCCGACGGCGAGGGCGGCCTGGCCCGCCGACGGGTGCACGAGCTGGTCGCCCAGGCCCAGCCGCCGGGCGAACCGTACCGCCGCGGACTCCGTCCCGTCGGGCGCCCCGACGAGGAACGACTCGGCGCCGCGCTCCACGATCGCGCCGGCCAGCTCGCCGGTGCGCAGCTTGCCGCCGAGCACGCCACTGCCCTCGTACACAACGATCTCAGTGTCCCGCGCCGCCCGGTCACGGATCCGCACCGCGGCAGCCAGCCCGGAAATCCCGCCACCGATGACCGCAACCCGCCTTCGCATGCCGTCAACAGTTTCAGACAGCCCGGCCCACGGCCCGTCCGGGTCCGTCCGCTGTGAGCTTCACCAGGCACCACTGGTTCGGGCCTAAAGGCCAAGGCCATGAAGTTAGGGCGTTGGGCCTGATGTCAAGGGCTGTTTGAGCATGATGGAGGGTGCTGGTAAAGAGGCAGCGGGACTCCGGTAGAACGGCTTGTCGACCAAGACCAGCCAGCTACGAGGGAGTCCCGCTGTCGGAGCATTCTGTCATCACCCGGGTGATCACGGTGGCGAAGGGCGTGTTCGCGCCGGGCCATCTCGGGGAACTCACCCGGATCGTGCCGTTCGAGATGGTC
>NZ_JAGPYL010000077.1:0-32651 GCF_018070095.1 Micromonospora sp. U56 | reverse complement strand
GGCCGACCGGGCCGCCCGACGCGCCCCGGTCGCCGCCGGCCGGGCCGGCCGGGAGGCCGCCGAGGTGCAGCGGCTCGCCGGCACGGCGCTGCACCGGGTCCGCGCGGCGGTGCACGGTTACCGGACGGTCGACCTCGCCGAACAGCTCGCCGCGGTGGCCGAGGTGCTGCGCTCCTGCGGGGTGCGGTGCGACGTCGCGCCGCCGCCGGCCGACCTGCCGGCGAACGCCGCCGCCGAGCTGGCCGCGGTGCTGCGCGAGGCGGGCACCAACGTGCTGCGGCACAGCCGGGCCGGTTGGTGCCGGATCGAGATCACCCGGGAGGGCGAGGTGGCCACGATGACGGTGCGCAACGACGGGGTCGGCGCGGACGCCGGGCCGGACCGGCACAGCCACGGGCTGCGCGGCCTGACCGAGCGGCTGGCGGCGGTGGGCGGCGGGCTGCGTACCGACCGGGCGGGCGGCGTCTTCACCCTCCGGGCGACCGTGCCGGTGACCCCGTGATCCGGGTCCTGCTCGCCGACGACGAGGAGCTGATCCGGCAGGCCCTCGCCGCCCTGCTCGGCTTGGAGGACGACCTCGAGGTGGTGGCGCAGGCCGCCGACGGGCGTAGCGCGCTCGACGCGGCGCGGGCGCACCGGCCGGACGTCGCCGTGGTCGACCTGGAGATGCCGGCGCCGGGCGGGATCGAGCTCGCGGCGGAACTGGGCCGCGCCCTGCCCTCGTGCGCGGTGGTGATCCTCACCGGCCACGGCCGCCCCGGCCACCTGCGGCAGGCGCTCACCGCCGGGGCCCGTGGCTTCCTGCCCAAGGGCGCCCCGGGCGGCGCGCTCGCCGACGTGATCCGCCGGGTCCACGCCGGCTCCCGGTACGTCGACCCGGCGCTGGCCGCCGACGCGCTCACCCTGCCGCCCTGCCCGCTGACCCCACGGGAGCTGGAGACGCTGCGGCTGGCCGGGTACGGCGCCCCGGTCGCGGTGATCGCCCGGCGTACCGGGCTGGCCGCCGGGACGGTCCGCAACCACCTGTCCGCGAGCGTGCAGAAGCTCGGCGCGGCGGACCGGGCCGAGGCGGTGCGGATCGCCCGCGCGGCCGGCTGGCTCTAGCCTGGGCCGCCTCGACCGCCGCCCGCGCCTCGTCGAACAGCGCCGGCCCGGCGTACGCCGCCGGCGTCACCGCCTCCGCCGGCCGCAGCCCGGCCGACGGGTGATCACACGCCCACTAGCCTGGCGGGCGTGCGTACGGTCGAACTGCTCTGCTCCCCACCGCTGGAGGGAACCGTGCGGGCCGCCTGGGACCGGCTCGCCGCCGCCGGACTGCCCAGCCTGGCCCGCAACACCCACCCCAGCAACCGGCCGCACCTGACCATCGCCTCGGTGGACGCGTTCCCGCCCGGCGCCGCCGAACGCCTCGCCGACCTCTTCGACGCCGCGCTGCCCCTGCCGGTCCGCCTCGACCGGGTCGAGGTGCTCGACGGCAGCGCCCCGCTGGTCTGGCTGGTCCGCCCCACCCCCGAGCTGACCGCCCTGCACGCCGCCGTCTGGGACGTGCTCGCCGGCGCCGACGGGCAGAACCCGTGGCACGCCCCGGGGCGATGGATCCCCCACCTGAGTCTCGCGCTGCGCTTCCGCGACAACGACCGGCGGCTGGCCCGGGCCCTGGCCTGCGTCGACCGACCGGCGGGGGAGTTCGTGGCCGCCCGCAGCTACGACGGCGACACCCGGACGGTCAGCCCGCTGGGAAGGGTCTCTCCGGCGAACTGACGCCGGTCGGTGGTAGCCCCGGCGCTCCCGCCGGCCCGGACCCGTCGGCGGCGGCCGCTGCCACCCGTTCGACAACCCCACCGACCCGGCCGGCTTCGCCGTGGACGGACAGCCCGCACGGTGCGCTGAGCCGAGATTGGGCGACCGCCCGCCGACCGGCGGGTGGCCCCTCGGCCAGTGCGCGTACCCCTCGGGACGGCGCGGACGGCGGGCCGGGCCCGCGCTCGCCGATGACCGACCGTGGTGATCCACGTCACCCACCGTGCGGTCCGCGAGGGTCCGGCCCGATCGACCCGGCGGGGGAGGATCACCACAGGGACGGGCTGAAGGGCCCGCGACGGTGCAGGAAGGATCAGCATGAACGACCGCGGAACCGTGGACATGTGGTTCGACCCGGTCTGCCCCTGGGCGTGGGTGACCTCCCGCTGGCTGCTGGAGGTGGAGCGGGTCCGCCCGGTCGACGTCCGGTTCAACGTGATGAGCCTCGCGGTGCTCAACGAGGGCAACGACGACGTGCCCGAGCCGTACCGGGACCGACCCGACGAGTACTTCGAACTGCGCCGCCGCTCCTGGGGGCCGGTGCGGATCTGCGTCGCCGCCGCCCAGGCCCACGGACAGGGCGTGCTCCGCGACCTCTACACCGCCTTCGGCACCCGGATCCACCCGGGCGGGCAGCCGCTCGGCGACGCGCTCAACCGGGCGGCGCTGGCCGACGCCGGCCTCGACCCGGCCCTCGCCGCCGCGGCGGAGAGCACCACGCACGACGACGCGGTCCGGGCCAGCCACGACGCGGGGATGAAGCCGGTTGGCACGGACGTCGGCACCCCGGTCATCCACGCCCCGGGCCCGGTGGCCGGGGAGACCGTGGCGTTCTTCGGCCCGGTGGTCACGCCGGCGCCGCGCGGCGAGGCGGCCGGTCGCCTCTGGGACGGGGTGCTCCTCGTCGCCGGCACGGCCGGCTTCTACGAGCTCAAGCGCAGCCGCGACCTCGGGCCGTCCTTCGACTGACCGACCGGGTGGGGCGCCGGGCCATCCCTGCCCGGCGCCCCGACCCCCATCGATCTTCAAGCCGGCCTCAAGTACGCCCACGCACGCTGTCCCTCGTCATCGCGGCTGAACACGGACGCGGTAGTAGTCGACCGGCAGTGAGGGACGTACTGCGATGTTGAGTTCGAGGGCCTGCACGTGCCCGGACGGTGTCCGGTGACGCGGCGCGTCGTCATCACCGGGATAGGCGTACGCGCCCCCGGTGGCAACGGCACCAAGGAATTCTGGGACCTGTTGACCGCGGGCCGGACGGCGACCCGGCGGATCTCCTTCTTCGACCCGTCGCCGTACCGGTCCCAGGTCGCCGGGGAGGCCGACTTCGACCCGGCCCGGGAGGGGCTGACGCCCCGTGAGGTCCGCCGGATGGACCGGGCGTCGCAGTTCGCCGTGGTCTGCGCCCGGGAGGCGGTCGCCGACAGCGGCCTGGACTTCGGCGCGCTGGACCCGCACCGGGTCGGCGTGAGCCTGGGCAGCGCGGTCGCCGCGGCCACCAGCCTGGAGCGGGAGTACCTGGTGCTCTCCGACAGCGGACGGCGGTGGGAGGTCGACGCCGACTACGTCTCGCCGCACATGTTCGACTACCTGATTCCCAGCGTCATGCCGGCGGAGGTGGCCTGGACGGTGGCGGCCGAGGGGCCGGTGGCGATGATCTCCAACGGCTGCACCTCCGGCCTGGACTCGGTGGGCCACGCCGTCCAGCTGATCCGTGAGGGCAGCGCCGACGTGATGCTGGCGGGCGCCTCGGACGCGCCGGTCACGCCGATCGTGGCGGCCTGCTTCGACGCCATCAAGGCCACCACCTCCCGCAACGACGACCCGGAGCACGCGTCCCGGCCCTTCGACGGCTCCCGCAACGGGTTCGTCCTCGCTGAGGGGTCGGCGATGTTCGTGCTCGAGGAGTACGCGAGCGCCCGCCGCCGCGGCGTGCACGTCTACGCCGAGGTCTCCGGGTACGCCACCCGGTGCAACGCGTACCACATGACCGGGCTCAAGGCCGACGGCCGGGAGATGGCCGAGGCGATCCGGGTGGCGCTGGACGAGTCGCGGCTGGACCCCACCGCGATCGACTACGTCAACGCGCACGGCTCGGGCACCCGGCAGAACGACCGGCACGAGACGGCTGCCTACAAGCGCAGCCTCGGCCAGCACGCGTACCAGGTGCCGGTCAGCTCGATCAAGTCGATGGTCGGGCACTCGCTCGGCGCCATCGGTTCCGTCGAGATCGCCGCCTCGCTCCTGGCGATCGAGCACGGTGTCGTACCGCCCACGGCCAACCTGCACGAGGCCGACCCGGAGTGCGACCTCGACTACGTGCCGCTGGTCGCCCGGGAGCAGGACGTCGACGCCGTGCTGACGGTCGGCAGCGGTTTCGGCGGTTTCCAGAGTGCGATGGTGCTGCGACGGCCGGAGGTGCGGGCATGACGGGCACGGTGGTGGTCACCGGCATGAGCGTGGCGACCCCGGTCGGGCTGGGGCTCGAACGGTTCTGGGCCAACGTCCTCGCCGGCCGGAACGGGATCAGCCGGATCACCCGCTTCGACGTCGCCGCGTACCCGGCCGCGCTGGCCGGGCAGATCCTCGACTTCCGGCCGGAGGAGCACCTGCCGAGCCGGCTGCTGCCGCAGACCGACGTCTCCACCCGGCTCGCCCTGGCCACCGCCGACTGGGCGATCGCCGACGCGAAGGTCGACCCGGCCACGCTGACCGACTACGACATGGGCGTCGTCACCTCGAACGCCTCCGGCGGCTTCGAGTTCACCCACCGCGAGTTCCACAAGCTCTGGTCGCAGGGACCGCAGGCGGTCAGCGTCTACGAGTCGTTCGCCTGGTTCTACGCGGTGAACACCGGTCAGATCTCCATCCGCAACAGGATGCGCGGCCCGAGCAGCGCCCTGGTGGCCGAGCAGGCCGGTGGCCTCGACGCGGTGGGGCACGCGCGGCGGACCGTACGCCGCGGCACCTCGCTCGTGGTCACCGGCGGGGTGGACTCGGCGCTCGACCCGTGGGGCTGGACGTCTCAGGTGTCCAGCGGCCGGGTCAGCGCCGGCACCGACCCGGACCGGGCCTACCTGCCCTTCGACGGGCGGGCCGCCGGGTACGTTCCCGGCGAGGGCGGCGCGATCATGGTGCTGGAGGACCTCGCGGCGGCGCGCGAACGCGGCGTGCCGCAGCGGTACGGGGAGATCGCCGGCTACGCCTCCACCTTCGACCCGCCCCCCGGATCGCCGCGCCCGCCCGCCCTGCGCCGGGCCGCCGAGCTCGCCCTCGCCGACGCGGGGATCGCCCCGGACGCCGTCGACGTGGTGTTCGCCGACGCCGCGGGCGTGCCCGAGCTGGACCGGGTGGAGGCCGAGGCGATCAGCGGCCTGTTCGGCCCGCGCGGCGTGCCGGTGACCGCGCCCAAGGCGATGTTCGGCCGGCTCTACGCCGGGGGTGGCCCCACCGACCTGGTCGCCGCCCTGCTCGCCATCCGTGACGGGGTGATCCCGCCGACCACCGGCACCACCGAGGTGCCCGAGCGGTACGCCCTCGACCTGGTCCTGGACCAGCCCCGACCGGCCCCGGTCTCCACCGCCCTCGTGCTCGCCCGGGGCCGGTGGGGGTTCAACTCCGCCGTCGTCGTCCGCGCCGCCGGATGACCGGCCCGCTCTCGCACGCCCCGACCACAAAGGAGCCATCCATGAGCACGATGACCATCGACGACGTGCGCCGCATCCTCGTCGCCTGCGCCGGCGAGACGGACGCGGCGGCCTTCGCCGGCGACATCGACGGCGTCGAATTCGAGGAGCTGGGGTACGACTCGCTGGCGCTGATGGAGACCGCCGCGCGGATCGAGCAGGAGTACGGGGTGCGCATCCCCGACGAGCGGATCGCCGACCTGCGTACCCCCCGCGAGCTGGTCGACCTCGTCAACGGCGCCGCGGCCCGGACGTCATGACCCCGGCCGTCGGAGAGCCGATGAGCCCGTCCCGGCCGCACCAGACCGTCCACACCCACGTCGTGGCCGCGCCCCCGGAGGTGGTCTACGAGCTGGTCGCCGACGTACGCCGGTGGCCCGTGATCTTCGAGCCGACCGTGCACGTACGGCACCTGGAGCGCACCCCGGGTGCCGAACGGTTCGAGCTCTGGGCGCAGGTCAACGGCCGGGTGAACACCTGGGCGTCCCGGCGCGACCTCGATCCGGCCGGCCTGCGGGTCACCTTCCGGCAGGAGCGCAGCCAGGCGCCGTTGACCTCGATGGGCGGCGACTGGACGTTCCGGCCGGTGAGCGGCGGACGGACCGAGGTCGTGCTGACCCACCGGTTCACCGTCGGCGGCGGCGAGGAGCAGCTGGCGTGGATGAACCAGGCACTGGACACCAACAGCGCCCGGGAACTGGCCGCGCTGGCCCGCGTCGCCGAATTCGGGCACCCGGTGGACGACCTGGTCTTCTCCTTCACCGACCGGGTCGTGCTGCCCGGTGTCAGCGCCGCCGACGGGTACGCCTTCGTGCGGCGCAGCGACCTGTGGCCGCAGCGGCTGCCGCACGTCGGCCGGGTGTCGCTGAGCGAACCGCAGCCGGACGTGCAGGACATGGAGATGGACACGGTGACCGCCGAGGGCCGGTCACACACCACCCGCTCGATCCGGCTCTGCCTGCCCGGCCAGATCGTCTACAAGCAGGTCGTCCCGCCGGGAATGCTCCTCGGGCACGCCGGGTCGTGGGAGTTCGCCGACGGTCCGGGCGGCGCGGAGGTCCACGCCCGGCACAGCGTGGCGGTCGACCCGGCGGCGATCGAGGCCGTCCTCGGCGCCGGCAGCACCCCGGCGGACGCCCGCCGCCACCTGCGGGACGTGCTCGGCCGCAACAGCCGGGCCACGCTCGAGCACGCCGGCCGGTACGCGCGGGAGCAGCCGGCCCAGCACACCGGGGCGGGTGTGTCCCGGTGAGCGTCCCCTCGGTGGTCCCCGCCGCCGCGACCGGTGACGCGGACGGCGCGCTGACCGAGGTGGCCGACGGCGTCTTCGCGTACACCCAGCTGCCCGGCGGCTGGTGCGTCAGCAACGCCGGCGTCGTCGTCGGGTCCGACGGTGTCCTGGTGATCGACACCCTGGCCACCGAGCGACGCGCCCGGCGCCTCCGGTCGGCCGTCGACGGGATCGGTGGGGGACCCGGACGCCTGGTGGTCAACACCCACCACCACGGCGACCACAACTTCGGCAACCACGTCTTCGGTCCGGGCGCCACCGTCGTCGCGCACGAACTGGCCCGTACGGAGATGGCCGACACCGGGCTCGCCCTGACCGGCCTCTGGCCCGACGTCGACTGGGGCGACGTGCGGGTCACCCTGCCCGCGGTGACGTTCGCCGACCGGCTCACCGTGCACGTCGGTGACCGGCGCGCCGAGCTGGTCCACGTCGGGCCGGCGCACACCACCAACGACGTGGTGGTGTGGCTGCCCGACGAGCGCGTCCTGTTCGCCGGGGACGTGGTCCTTTCCGGGGCCGCCCCGTTCAACCTCATGGGCTCGGTCTCCGGGGCGCTCACCGCACTGGAACGGCTCCGAGAGCTGAAGCCGCGCACCGTGGTCTGCGGTCACGGGCCCGTGACGGGGCCGCAGGCCATCGAGGACAACATCGCCTACCTGCGCTGGGTCCGGGACCTGGCCGCGACGGCGCACGCGGAGGGCCTCACCCCGTTGGCGGCCGCGCGGTGGGCGGATCTCGCGCCGTTCGCCCACCTGCTCGACGGCGAGCGCATCGTCGGCAACCTGCACCGCGCGTACGCCGAGATCGCCGGTGGCCCGCCGGGCCGGCCGCTGGACGTCGTCGCGATCTTCGGCGAGATGGTCGCCTACAACGACGGCCGGTTGCCGACCTGCCGGGCCTGACCCGGCGCCCACGCCACCCCGCACCCCTCACGTTAGGAACGGTCGCTGTGTCCATGACAACCGCGCCGCGCGCCCGCCGGGTGTTCGCGGCAGCCGCAGCCGTCGCCGGTCTGCTCACCCTCGCCGCCCAACTGCCGGACGGCGGATCGTCCCCCGCCCCCGCGGCGGCGCCCGCCCGCGCCGACCACCAACACGCCGTCGGGGAGCCGGCCCGGACGACGGTCGCGCCGCCGCCACTGGACCCCCGGACCGTGCCGGTCGCGTTCGTCGCCGGCCCGCAGCGATCCGGCGCGAAGGGGGACGCTCCGCTGGACGTCTGCCTGGTCCTCGGCCGACCGGAGAAGGAGCGGACGGTGAAGCTGTCGCCCGCCGCGGCCGAGCGGCTCTACCGCGCCACCCGCTCGTACCCCGGCCCGTGCGCCGACTACGGCCCGTCCAAGCGGCTCGGCGACGGGACGGTGCGGATCTACTCCCAGCTCGCCGGTGACCGGCCGGTGAGCCTCGGCTTCGTCCTCGACCGTCGGGCGCTCGGCGGCCTGCCGACCGAGCCGACCGACGGCGCGCACTGCTACGACGTCGACGGCAACGGCACGATTGACCCGGCCACGGAGTGCGTCCACGAGCACGAGTACCTGCTCGACCTGCCGCAGCGCTTCCGGGACGTGGTCGGCGGCCCGTTCCAGTGGGCCATGCTGAACTGGGACCCGCGCGGGCACGCCCCGGCCGAGATCTACGGCACCCCCCACTTCGACCTGCATTTCTACCTTCAGGACCGGGCGGAGACGGCGGCCATCGGCACCGGGCCGTGCGGTGGCGGGAACCTCGTCGACTGCGCGGACTACGCCGAGGCGCGGCTGCCCGTGCCGGCCCGCTACCTGCCTGCCGACTACCTCGACATCGACGCCGTGGTGCCGGGCATGGGCAACCACCTCGGTGACCCGACGGCCCCCGAGTTCAACGGCCAGCCGTTCACCCACACCTTCATGTACGGCGCCTACGGCGGTGACATCACCTTCTACGAGCCGATGATCACGAGGGCCTGGCTGGCGGACCTCGCCGCCGGGCGGGTGGAGCCGTCCTGCCGGCCACTCAAGCTCCCCGCGGCCTGGAAGGAGGCCGGCTGGTACCCGACCAGCTACTGCATGTCGTACCGGGCCAACCGGCAGGAGATCACCGTCTCGCTGACCGACTTCGTGTCGCGGCCCGCCTCCTGACCCCTCCATTCTGCGGACGACCGGGAGATTCCGATGCGCTCAACTGATTCCACCATCAGCGACAACGGAGTCCGCCCGGTCGATCCGGCGGCCTACCGGGAGGCGATGGCCCGCTTCCCGACCGGGGTGACGATCGTGACCACGCACGACGAGGACGGCACCCCGTACGGCTTCACGGCGAGCTCGTTCTGCTCGGTGTCCCTCGACCCGCCCCTGGTGCTGGTCTGCCTGGACCGGTCGGCCAACTCGTTCCCCGTCTTCCAGCGCAGCCGCCACTTCGCGGTGAGCTTCCTGCGTGCCCACCACGTGGACCTGGCCAAGCGGTTCGCCAGCAAGAGCCCGGACAAGTTCGGCGCCGGCGGCTTCGTCCGCACCGACGGCGGGGCGACCGTGCTGCGCGAGGCGCTCGCCGCCGTCGAGTGCGTCATCGACAGCCGCCACGTGGCGGGGGACCACGTGATCATGGTCGGCGGTGTCCAGCGGGTCCTCCTCCCCGGCGAGGGGTCGCCGGTCGTCTACTTCGACCGCGGCTTCCGCGCGCTCTGCGGCGGCGACTGCCCGCACCCGGCGGAGCCCGGCGCCGGCCGTCCGGCCGACGGGGCGAGCCGGCCCTGACCTCATCCGCTCCGAACTTTCTTCCGGAAGGCGCCTGCCATGACGTTCACCTCGGCGATCAAACCCGTCACCGTCGACGACGAGACGTTACGGGCCCACCTGCGCGACGGGGAGGCGCCCGCGCTGCTGATGACCGTGGCCCACCTGACCGGCGACCTGTCCGTGCTCCGCGACGACCTACGCCCCAACGGCTGGCTCTTCCTGCCGCAGGGCGGGCTCTCCGCCGAGCAGCAGGCGCATGCCCGGGAGCTGGCGTTCGGTGCGTTGCGCCGCCTGCGCGACGGCGTCCCCGTGCCGCCGCTCGACCCGGCGGCCCTGCGGCACATCACCAGCTGGGCGATGGGCCGGGACACCAGTGACCTGCTTCCCCTGCTCGCCCAGGAGGTCGTCCTGCCCGGGGAGGACCCGAAGGCGCCGCAGTGGCACGGCGACGAGCTGGCACCCGGGCACGACGTCGAGGTCGCCATCGTCGGCGCCGGCATGAGCGGCCTGCTCGCCGCGTACCGGCTCAGCCAGGTCGGTGTGCCGGTCACCATCTACGAGAAGAACAGCGACGTCGGCGGCACCTGGTTCGAGAACCACTACCCCGGTTGCCGGGTCGACGTGCCGAGCCATCTCTACAGCTACTCCTTCGCGCCCCGGCTCGACTGGACGGACCACTTCGCCACCCACGAGGCGGTGCTGGACTACTTCCGGGACTTCGCGAAGCAGACCGGGGTGCACGAGCGCATCCGGTTCGACACCGAGGTGCGCGGCGCCGAGTGGGACGAGGCGACCGGCCGCTGGCGGCTCCACCTCGACACCCCCGACGGTCCGCGTACCACCGAGTGCGCCGTGCTGGTCACCGCGGTGGGGCAACTGAACCGGCCGAACGTGCCCGACCTTCCGGGGCGGACCGACTTCACCGGCCCGGCCTTCCACTCCGCGCGCTGGGACCACTCGGTGGACCTCACCGGTCAGCGGGTCGCGGTGATCGGCACCGGCGCCAGCGCCTTCCAGTTCATCCCCGAGGTGGCCGCGCAGGCCCGGGAACTGGTCGTCTTCCAGCGCAACGCGCCATGGTTGCGGCCCACGCCGCACTACCACCACGCGGTGCCCGAAGGCGCCCGCTGGCTCTACGAGCACCTGCCGTACTACGCCGCCTGGCAACGGTTCTGGCTGCTGGCGCCGGGGCTGCACGGGGTGCTGGAGGGGTGGGTCGTCGACCCGGACTACCCGCCCACCGAGCGGGCGATCTCCGCGGTCAACGAGGAGTTGCGGGCCACCCTGGCGACGTACCTGGAAGGCCAGCTCGCCGACCGACCGGACCTGCGCGACCGGGTGATTCCCCGCTACCCCGTCGGCGCGAAGCGGGTGCTGCGGGACAACGGCGCCTGGCTGTCGACGCTCAAGCAGGACCACGTGCGCCTGGTCACCGACCCGATCGAGCGGCTGACGCCGCAGGGCGTCCGCACGGCGGACGGCACGGAGCACTCCGTCGACGTCCTCATCTACGGCACCGGCTTCCAGGCGTCGCAGTTCCTCGCCCCGATGCGGGTCACCGGCCGGGACGGTCGGGACCTGCACGAGACGTGGAACGGCGACGCCCGGGCCTACCTCGGTCTGACCGTGCCCGGGTTTCCCAACCTGTTCAGCCTCTACGGGCCGAACACCAACCTGTCGGGGCAGGGCGGCAGCATCATCTACTTCTCCGAGTGCGGCGTGACCTACCTGGTCGACGCGGTCCGTCAGCTGCTCGCCGGCGGACACCGCGCCGTGGAGGTCCGGCCGGAGGTCTTCGAGCGGCACAACGCCTGGGTCGACGAGGCCAACGCGCTGCGGGCCTGGGGCTGGTCGAAGGTGAGCAGCTGGTTCGTCAACCGGGCCGGGCGCTCGGCCCAGAACTGGCCCTTCCCGGCCCAGGAGTACTGGCGTCGCACCCGCCGGTTCGACCCGTCGGAGTACCTGATCCGCTGACCGCCCCGGCGCGGCGGCGGCCGGTCGGCCGCCGCCACGGGGTCAGCGGTGACCGACCGGCGGGCCGGACGGGTAACGCTCGCCGGCGGCGGCGCCGGGCGGGGTCGAGGCGTCGATCGCGGCGAGGTCGGCGGGGGAGAGCCGGACGTCCAGGGCGGCGACGTTCTCCTCCAGGTACCGGCGGCGCTTGGTGCCCGGGATCGGCACGACGTCCGGCCCCTGCGCCAGCACCCAGGCCAGCGCGAGCTGACCCGGGGTCACCTCCCGCTCGGCGGCCAGCTCTCGCACCCGGCCCACCAGGGCGAGGTTGTGGTCGAGGTTGTCGCCCTGGAAGCGCGGGGTCCCGCGCCGGTAGTCGTCCTGCTCGAGCTGGTCGAGGCTCGCGATCGACCCGGTCAGCATTCCCCGGCCCAGCGGGCTGTACGCGACCAGGCCGATGTTCAACTCCCGCAGCGTCGGCAGCAGGTCTGCCTCCGGCTCCCGGCTGAACAGCGAGTACTCGTACTGGCCCGCGGTGACGGGGTGCACGGCGTGGGCGCGGCGCACCACGTCGGCCGGCGCCTCCGAGATTCCGAGGTGCCGCACCTTGCCCGCCGCCACCAGCTCGGCCAGCGCCCCCCAGGTCTCCTCGACCGGCACCGTCGGGTCCACCCGGTGCTGGTAGTACAGGTCGATGTGGTCGACCCCCAGCCGGCGCAGCGACGCGTCGCAGGCCCGCCGCACGTACTCCGGGCGGCTGTTCAGCCCGAAGTAGCCGTCGTCCGGGCGGCGCTCCACCCCGAACTTGGTGGCCACCACCACCTCGTCCCGCCGCCCGGCGATGGCCTTCCCGAGCAGCTCCTCGTTGGTGAACGGCCCGTACATGTCGGAGGTGTCCAGCATGGTCACGCCGAGGTCCAGGGCCCGGCGGATGGTGGCGACCGACTCGGCGTCGTCGCGGCCGCCGTAGAACTCGCTCATGCCCATGCAGCCGAGGCCGAGCGCGGAGGTGACGAGGCGCTCGCCGAGCGTCCTGCTCTGCATCAGGGTCTTCCCTTCGGTTCCGGTGACCGTCACGGTCGTGACGGCTGGCTGGAGATCACGTAGCGGCGCAGCCGCAGTTCGGCGCCCTGGCCGAACAGCCGGCTGCCGGGCAGGCTGCTCCCGTCGACGAAAGCCTGCGGACGCGGCGCGCCGGCGACCGGGTCGAAGTAGTGGGCGTCCGCAATGGTGAGTCGCACCAGTCCGCTGGCGCTGCGGCCCGGGAGCGCGCCGTCGAGGATGGTGAACATGCCCATCCCTCCGGCGAGCTGCCGGGGTGCGACGGTCGTCGGTTCGCCACCGTGGTCGAGCATCAGGTGCTCGCGGGACGGCAGGGGGTGGCCGATGCGGTCCACGGAGAAGACCTCCTCCCCGTCGAGGAACCAGCGCACGGTGCCGGCCGCCCGGTCGTAGGAGATCACCGCGTGGTGCTCGTCGTCGACGGTCCGGTCGGCCACCGGCACGGTGTGCAGGAAGGCGGCGTAGTCGCCGAGCTGGCCGCGCGCGTGCGGTAGGCGCTCGTAGAACACGTACACCCGCTTGTTGGTGAGGAAGAAGTCGAAGACCATCGCGGTCTCATGGTCGAGGACCGGCATCGCGACGGAGGCCAGTCGCAGGTCGTCCTCGGGGTCCGTGACCTGGTCACCAAAGGGGTGGCCGGACGTGCCGTAGGTGCGCCCCGAGAGCCACGTCTCGAACGACAGCACCCGCCCCGGTACGGCGTCGAAGCCCGGCACGCCCGTACCGGCCAGGTGCTGCGGGTAGGCCAGCCACTTGACATGGTCCAGCGCGCCGGGCACCACCGGCCCGTGCTGCGCCTCCGGCCCGAGGGTGCGGACGAAGGCCGGCTCCGCGGTGGTCGGGTGCACGCCGGAGGAAACCGCCCGCAGGCCGTCGGCGGAGGTGGTGACCTCCGCGTCGTCGCCGACGTGCGGGCCGAAACCGTAGAGGCTCCACCGGGCGTCCGGCCCGGTGCAGTGGAACCCGTCCCGGAAGTCGTCCCAGACGATCCGGTACGGCTCTTCGCCGACGGTCTGGACGCCGGCGTTGGACACGGTTGTCACGGAGGTGCTCCTAACCCCGGTCGGCGCGCGACCGGTGGGACCGAGGGAGGGATGGAAGCCGCGACGACCGACAGGGCGTCGCGGTCAGGCGGCCAGGCCCGCACGAAGGGCGGCCACCTGGTCGGCGAGGATCCGCCGGGAGACGGTCGCCTCGGCGACCGCGATCGAGGCGTGGAAGGTGCCGGGGTAGTAACGAAGCTCCGTGCGGACCCCCGCCTGGATGAGCCGGTGCGCGTAGTCGATCGTTTCGTCGCGCAGCGGGTCGAACTCGCAGGCCACCACGAAGGCCGGGGGAAGTCCGGACAGGTCGGTGGCTCGGGCGGGCGCGGCCAGCGCCGGCACGTCGGCGGCGCCGGCCCGCCCGCGCAGGTAGTGACCCCAGCTCACCAGGGCGTTGGCCCGGTCCCACATCGGGGTGTCGGTGAAGGCCCGCGCCGATACGGTGTCGAGCCGGTCGTCCAGGGCGGGGAAGAGCAGGCACTGGTGCCGCAGGGCCGGGCCGCCACGGTCGCGTACGGCCAGGCAGAGCGCGGCGGCGAGGCCGCCGCCGGCACTCTCCCCGCCGACGCCGATCCGGTCGGCGTCGACACCCAGCTCGGTGGCCTCCTTGGCCACCCACTCCAGTGCCGCGTGACAGTCGTCGAGCGCGGCCGGGAACGGGTGTTCCGGGGCCAGCCGGTAGTCGACCGAGACGACGAGCGCCCCCACCTGGTCGGCGATCCGGACGCAGGTGTGGTGCACGCCGTCCACGCCACCGATGACGAAGCCGCCCCAGTGCAGGTAGAGCAGCGCCGGGACCGGCCCGGCGCCGGCGGGGCGGTAGAGCCGTACGGGCACGTCGGGGGCGCCCGGGGGCCCGGGCGCCCGGGTGTCCGTGACCCGCACCGGCGCCGCCGGCAGGTACGGCTGCTGGTGGGCCGCGATGGCGCGGGCGGCCGCCCGCGCCGTCCCGAGGTCGGCGTAGTCGACTCTCGGCAACCGGCTGGCCGGCTCGGTCAGCTCGGTATCGAAGGCGTACACGTCATACCGCCTCTCGGGTCGGTTCCGGAAGTGCCGTCCACCGCCACCCGGGTGGGGCCGGGGGACGGCGTGGGGAGCGTGGTCGCTCAGAAGGTGACGACGAACTTGCCCCGGGTGTGCTTGCCGACGAAGTCGGCCACCGCCTGCTGCGCCTCGGCGAACGGGTACGTCGCGCCGACCTCCACCGCGAGCCCGCCGTCGGCCGCCCGGTCGACGAGGCGCTGCAGCAGCCCCTCGCTCGCCTCGATGTGCGCGTAGGCGGCCGTGACGTCCCGCTCGAAGGCGGGCGGGCCGCCGGCCGGCGACACCAGGCGCCCACCGGGCCGGACCGCCGCCGCCGTGGCGGCGAGCCCCGGCCCGGCGTTGATCAGGTCGACCACGACGTCCACCCCGCCGGGCTGCGCCCGGAGGGTCTCCTCCACGGTGTCCGCGGCGGTGTAGTCGATCGCCTCTGCGGCGCCGAGACCGCGGACGTAGTCGACCTCGTCCGGCCGGGCGGTGGCCAGCACCCGGACGCCGGCCTGCGCGGCGAGCTGCACGACGAACGAACCCACCCCGCCGGTGGCGCCGACGACGAGCATCGTGGAATCCGGTGCCGGATCGGCCAGTTCGACGATGTTCGCCGCGGTCATCGCGGCGACCGGCAGCGCCGCGGCGGCGACCGGGCCCAGCGCCTGCGGCCGGGCCACCACCTCGGGCCCGTCCAGCGCCAACGCGTACTCCGCGACGGCGCCGCCGACCGGGTGGGTGAAGGCGATCACCTCGTCGCCGGGGCGGAAACGGGTCACCCCGTCACCGACCGCCTCGACGGTGCCGGCCGCGTCCAGGCCGAGCACGAACGGGTGCCGGACCGGCATGATCTCCTTCATGGCGCCGGTGGCGAGCTTGACGTCGAGCGGGTTGAGCGCCGCCGCCCGCAACCGGATCAGGATCTGGCCCGGTGCGGGGTCGGGCTTCGGCAGTTCGGCGACCAGGAGCTGGTCGACGGGTCCGTAGGACTGTGCGATGAGGGCCTTCATGTCGATCGGCTTCCTTCCGAGGTGCCGGTGGCACCGGTGGTTGTCGCCCGCACCGGCGGGGCGGGCGGGTGCGGCGGCGCGGCGCGCCGCCAGGTGAGTACGCGTCGCTGCGCGCGTCCCGAGATCAGCGACGTGCCGTGCAGGACGAGCAGGTCGCCCTCCAGGGCCGCCTCGCGGACGAGTTCGGTGCCGACCATGTGCGGGTGGGCGCTGACCAGGACGGTGTGGCGGATCTCGTCGCCCACCAGCCGCCAGCTGCCGGCGTACCCCATGAACGTCTCGTCCCGCCCGGCCACCCCGGACGGGGGACCGGCGGGGCGAGGGTCGGTGCGCATCATGCTGACCGACATGTGCCCGTCAGCGGTGTAGACGAGGACACCGGCCGGCGCCGCGCCCAGCGGGCCCGGCGACCGGCGTCCCTCGTCGTCCAGGTCGAAGTAGGAGACGAGATGCCACACGCCCGCCAACATCCCCACCGGGACCGGCGTCGCGGGTCGGGAGGCGGTGTCGGCCCCGGTCATCGGGCCGGACCGCGCTGCACCGTGTAGCGGCGGACCGACAGCTCCGCCCCCTGACCGAAGAGCCGGCTGGCCGGGCGGCTCGCCTCGTCGACGAAGCGCTGGGGGGTCGGCTCGCCGGCCACCGGATCGACGTAGAAGGCGGGGTCACCCACCAGCCGGACCAGGCCGACGGGGGAGTGCCCGGGCAGGGCGCCGTCGAGCAGGGTGAGCATCCCCATGCCGAAGTTCAGCTGACGGGGCACGACCAGGGCCTCGGTGCCGCCGTGGTCGAGCATCAGGTGCTCCCGGCCGGGCAGGTGGTGACCGATCCGGTCGACCCGGAACACCTCCCGCCCGTCGAGGTGCCAGCGGGCGACGCCCGCGTCCCGGTCGTACGAGAGGACGAGCTCGTGCTCGTCCTCCGGTGACCGGTCGGCCACCGGCACGCCGTACGAGAACGCCGCGTAGTGGCCCAGTTCGGCGCGGGCGAACGGGAGGCGTTCGTAGAAGGCGTACACCCGCCGGTTGGTCAGCAGGAAGTCGAAGATGACGTACGTCTCCGGATCGACGGCGTTGATCCCCGTCGAGGCGAGCCGGAGGTCGTCCTCCGGGTCGGTGACCTGGTCACCGAAGGGGTGCCCGGTGGTGCCGTGGGTGCGTCCGGACACCACGGCCGTGCCGGTGAGGACCTGTCCGGCCGGTACCTCGAAGCCCGGGGTGCCGTCCGTCGTCCGGTGGGTCGTGTAGACGAGCCACTTGACGTGGTCGAGGACGCCGGGGACCGCGCCCTGCGTGGTGTCCTGGGCGACGGTGCGGGTGAAGACCGGGCGTCCCTCGGGCCCTCCGGAGACCACCCGCAGCCCTTCGGCCGAGGTGTGCACCGTGCCGTCGTCGGCGACGTGCGGGCCGGCGGTGGTGTGGAACCACCGTGCGTCCGGCCCGGTGGTGCGGAATCCGTCGTGGAACTCGTCGTGGAAGAGGCGGCCAGGCGGAACCTCCGCGATGGACCGGGCCGGTGCCACGTCTGTCATGGGTGCTCCCTCGTGCCGGGGGTGTCCGTCGACGGTGATCCGTGCGACGTGCGGGCGGCGGGGGTCAGACGGCGGGGGTCAGACGGCGGAGCCGAGCAGCCGGGCGCCGACCGTGGCCAGCCGGTGCCCCTGGTAGTTGGCGGCGGCGAGCACCTGCTCGCCCGGCAGGCCGCTGCCGCCGGCGTGGCCCGTGCCGTACGGGTTGCCGTGGGCGGCGTAGACGCTCGGGTCGGTGTAGCCGGGCGGGACGATCAGGCAGCCCCAGTGGTACATCGTGTTGTAGAGCGCGAGCAGGGTCGACTCGTTGCCGCCCTGCATGTTGCCCGCGCTGGTGAAGGCCGTCGCGGCCTTCCCGGACAGTTCACCGGCGGCCCAGAGCTGACCGGTGCCGTCGAGGAACTGCTTGAGCTGCGCGGAGACGTTGCCGTAACGGGTCGGGGTGCCGAAGGCGTAGGCGTCCGCCCAGCGCAGGTCGTCGTGGGTGGCGACCTCGACGTCGGCGGTGGCGGTGAGGTGTGCCCGCCACGCCGGGTTGCTGTCGATCGCAGCGTCCGGGGCCAGCTCCGGGACCCGACGGAGGCGTACCTCCGCACCGGCCTTGGCGGCGCCCTCGGCGAGGGCCTGCGCGAGGGCGTGCACGTTGCCGGTGGAGGAGTAGTAGATGACGGCGACCTTCGTGGTCATGGGCGTCCTTCCGCTGTCGACGCGAGGGAGAGGTCGGCGGGGAGCACGCGAAGCTAAGCGGAACCCCCTCCGTTTGTGCCGAGAGTAACCGTCGTGGCGCGTGCGTGCAACGACCCTCGTCCTGCCGTCCGGTCCGTCGCCCGATCGGGCGTCCTCCGATCGGCGGTGGTCGGGTCCGGCGAGTGGTTTTCCCCCAGCACCGGCACAATGGAGCAACCCGCGCCCCGGGTGGCACCGGTCGGCGCCGACCGAGGGAGGGGCCAAAGGTGGCCGAACAACCTCCGGCCGAGCGGACACCCGTGGCGCTCAGCCTGCCGATCGCCGGTCGACCGGTCGAGCGCGCCGACGCCGCGCGGAACCGGCGCAAGATCCTGACGGCGGCGGCGGGGATCGTGTCCCAAGCCGGCATCACCGCCCTGTCGCTCGACGAGGTGGCCCGGGTGGCCGGGGTGGGCGTGGGCACGGTCTACCGCCGGTTCGGTGACCGGGCCGGGCTGATCTTCGCCCTGCTGGACGAGGAGGAGCGGCAGTTCCAGTCCGCCTTCATGCAGGGCCCGCCGCCGCTGGGCCCCGGCGGACCGCCCGCCGAGCGCGTCCGCGCGTTCCTGCACGCGCTCGTCGACCGGGTCGAGGCGCAGCGGGAACTGCTGGTCGCCGCCGAGACCAGCTCGCCGACGGCCCGGTTCACCAGTGGCCCCTACACCATCTACCACATCCACCTGGTCACGCTGCTCGGCCTCGCCCGGCCCGGGGTGGACGCCCACTTCGTGGCCGCGGCGCTGCTGGCCCCCCTCTCCGCCACGTTCCTGACCTTCCAGCGGCGGGAGCGCGGGTTCGCAGTCGACGCGATCAAATCCGGCCTCGACGACCTCCTGGGCCTGGGCCTGTAGTCGGTGCTCCAGCCGGGGTCGAGTCGTCTTCGACCGACCCCGGCGATGGTCACCAGCGGGACACGGCACGGCGGCGGGACCAACCACCCCCGCCGACCGCGCCGTCGGATGTCCCGCCCGGACCGAGGAGGCATCCACCATGCGCGAGCAGAGTTCACCGGCCACGCGTCTCACGCCCACCGCGGTGGCGGACCTCGCCGCGGTGGCGGCGCGCTGCGCCGCTGCGTCCGAGGCCGACCGCCGGCTCGACCCGGACGTCGTGCACGCCCTGATCGACGCCGGGTTCGCGCGTCACTTCGCGCCGACCCGACACGGCGGCAACGCCGGCACCTTCACCGACCTGACCCGAGCCGTCGCCCGGATCGGCGAGGCCTGCACGGCGACGGCCTGGTGCGCCTCCCTGGTGGCGAACCTCGGCCGGATGGCGGGGCTGCTCCCGGCCGAGGGCCAGGCGGAGGTGTGGGCGGACGGTCCCGACGCGGTGGTGGTGGGGTCGCTGAGCCCGACCGGCCGTGCCGAGCCGGTCTCCGGTGGCTGGCGGCTCTCCGGGGGGTGGGCCTACATCAGTGCCGTGGGTTTCGCGGACTGGGCGCTGCTCTGCGGCCAGGTCCCCGCCGACGGCCCGCCGGCGGCGCGGGTGTTCGCCGTGCCGCGCGCCGCCTACGAAATCACCGACACCTGGTTCAACGTGGGGATGGGCGCGACCGGGAGCAACACCGTCGTCGTGCGGGACGTCCTCGTCCCGGACGCCAGGTCCTTCGACCGCGCGCACCTGTTCACCGGCGCCGCGGCCGCCTCCACCGAGCCCTGTCACGTGGTGCCGCTGCCGGCGGTCAACGGGCTGTCGTTCGTCGCCCCCGTGCTCGGCGCGGCGCGCGGGATGGAACGGGCCTGGACCGCCCACGTCACCGAGAAGATCCGCTCCGCCGCCGCCGGGTCCGGCCCGGTGCCGCCGCGGCGCGTCGAGCAGGACGTCACCCTCGCCCGGACCGCCGGCGAGATCGACGCCGCGGAGCTGCTGCTGGAACGGGCGGCCGCCGCCGCCGACCAGGGCGCCGGCATCACCCCGCTGGAGACCAGCCGCAACCTGCGGGACTGCTCGCTCGCCATGGACCTGCTCGTCGAGGCGGTCAACCGGCTGTTCCGGGCGGCCGGCACGTCCGGGCACGCGACCAGCAGCCCGATGCAGCGCGCCTGGCGTGACGTCAACACCGCCAGCAGTCACGTGGCGCTGCAGTTCCCGCCCGCCGCCAGCGCCTACGCGGACCAGGTGTTCAAGATCTGAGCCCTGCGCCCGCCGATCGGCTTTCGTCGCGAGGAGAACACATGTCCCGCACCACAGCTGTTTCCACCGACACCGACTGGCTGCTGTGCCGGGGTTGCCGCACCCCCGTCTACGGCAAGCGCCTGATCCGCAACCACCGGGTCTGCCCCGAATGCGGCCTGCACCTGCCGCTCACCGCCGAGCAGCGGCTCGGGATGCTGGCCGACGAGGGGCGCTACGAGCCGCTGGCCGTCACGGTGACCAGCAGTGACCCGCTGCGCTTCGTCGACCGGGTGCCCTACGCCGACCGGCTCGCCGACGCCCGCGCCCGCACCGGACTGAACGAGGCGGTGCTCTGCGCCCGGGCCACGGTGGAGGGTGTCCCGACGATCATGGCGGTGATGGACTTCCGCTTCCTCGGCGGCAGCCTCGGCAGCGCCGTCGGCGAGCTGATCACCATCGCCGCCGAGACGGCGCTGGCCGAGCACACCCCGCTGATCATCGTGACGGCCTCGGGCGGCGCGCGGATGCAGGAGGGGGCGCTGTCGCTCATGCAGATGGCCAAGACCAGCGCCGCGCTGGGCGCCCTGGACCGGGCCGGTGTGCTGACCGTCTCGGTGATCACCGACCCGACGTACGGCGGGGTGGCCGCCTCCTTCGCGACGCTCGCCGACGTGATCGTCGCCGAGCCGGGGGCCCGGCTGGGCTTCGCCGGTCGCCGGGTCATCGAGCAGACCATCCGCCAGGTCCTGCCCGAGGGGTTCCAGACGGCCGAGTTCCTGCTGGCCCGCGGGATGATCGACATGATCGTCGAGCGGGGGCGACTGCGCCAGGAACTGGGCCGGCTGCTGCGCGCGGCCACCTTCACCGGCGTGCGCTCCGGAGGCCCCGCGCCGGCGGACCCGGTCGTCCGTGACCACCGTGCGCTGCCCGAGCCGGACCCGTGGCGGCACGTCTCCCAGGCGCGGGACCTCACCCGGCCGACGACGCTGGACTACCTGTCCCTCGCCTTCACCGACTTCCAGGAGCTGCACGGGGACCGGATCTCCGGCGACTGTCCAGCGGTGGTGGGTGGAACCGCGTGGCTGGACGGCCGGCCGGTGCTGGTGCTCGGCCAGCAGAAGGGGCACGACCCGGCCGAGCTGATGCGCCGCAACTTCGGCATGCCGGTGCCGGCCGGCTACCGGAAGGCGGCCCGGCTGATGCGTCTGGCCGAGAAGCTGGACCTGCCGATCGTCACGCTCGTGGACACTCCCGGCGCCTATCCAGGAGCGGACGCCGAGGAGCAGGGCCAGGCGGTGGCGATCGCCGAGAACCTGCGCCTGATGGCCTTCCTGTCGGTGCCGGTGGTGACGGTGATCATCGGGGAGGGTGGCAGCGGTGGCGCGCTCGGCCTCGCGGTGGCCAACCGGGTGCTGATGTTCTCGAGCAGCGTCTACTCGGTGATCAGCCCGGAGGGCTGCGCCGCGATCGTCTGGAAGGACCCCGCCGCGGCCCCGCGTGCCGCCGCGGCGCTCGGGCTGGACGCCCGGGAGCTGCTGCGCCTCGGTGTGGTCGACGGCGTACTGGTCGAGCCGGCGGGCGGCACGGGGGCGGACCCGCTGCGTGCGGCCGAGCTGCTCGGCGCAGCCCTTCGGGCGAGCCTGCACGAGCTGGGCGCGCTCGCCCCCAACCAGCTCGGCGCCGATCGGCGGGCCCGCTTCCGCCAGTTCGGTTCGGCCGTGACCGTGGAGGCGGAGCTGTTGACGATCAGCGGAGAGGTGCATTGAGCATGTTCAAGAAGATCCTGATCGCCAACCGGGGCGAGATCGCCCTGCGGATCGCCCGTTGCTGCAAAGAGCTCGGGATCCCGACGGTCGCCGTGCACTCCACCCGGGACCGTGACTCGGCCGTCGTCCAGCTCGCCGACCAGGCGGTGCAGATCGGTCCGGCGCCGCCCACCCGCAGCTACCTCAACGCGGCCGCCGTGCTCCAGGCCGCCGAGCAGTCGGGCGCCGACGCCATCCATCCCGGGTACGGGTTCCTCTCCGAGTCACCGGACTTCGCCGACGCGTGCGAATCGCTCGGCGTCACCCTGATCGGTCCGCCCGCCTCCGTGATGGCGGAGCTGGGCGACAAGACCTCGGCCCGGGCCCTGATGACCCGCGCCGGCCTGCCGCTGCTGCCGGGCAGCGTCCACCCGCTGAGCCCCGAGGCGGCCGAGGAACTGGCGGCGACGATCGGATTCCCCGTCATCGTCAAGGCCGCCGCGGGGGGTGGCGGCCGCGGCATGCAGGTCGTCCACGACCGGGACAGCTTCCTCGACGAGTACCGCAGGACCCAGGCCACGGCTCAGATGCTGTTCGGCGACGGCCGGGTGTATGTCGAGAAGTACCTCCGCGACGCCCGGCACGTGGAGGTCCAGGTGCTCTGCGACCGGTACGGTCACGCCGTGCACCTGGGGGAGCGGGACTGCACCGTGCAGCGACGCCACCAGAAACTGGTGGAGGAGACGCCGGCGCCGGAGCTGCCCGTCGACCTCACCGAGCGGATGGGACGATCCGCCGTCGACGGCGCGCTCGCGGCCGGTTACGTCGGCGCCGGCACCTTCGAGTTCCTGGTCGACCCCGACGGCAGCTACTACTTCATGGAGGTCAACTGCCGCATCCAGGTGGAGCACCCGGTGACGGAGATGGCGACCGGCATCGACCTGGTGCGGGAGCAGATCAAGATCGCCGCGGGTGAGCCGCTCGCGTTCACGCAGGACGACGTCCGGCCCCGCGGGGTGGCGATCGAGTGCCGGATCAACGCGGAGGACCCGGCGCGGGACTTCGCCCCGGCGCCCGGCCTGGTGACGGAGTTCGTGCCGCCCGGCGGCCCGTTCGTCCGGGTCGATTCCCATGTGCACGCCGGCTACGAGGTGCCGCCGAACTACGACTCGCTGCTGGCCAAGCTGGTGGTCTGGGCGCCCCGCCGCGACGAGGCCATCGCGCGCATGCTGCGGTCCCTGGCCGAGTTCCGCATCTCCGGGCCCCGCCTGCACACCACGGTGGACTTCCTGCGTCAGGTGCTCGACGATCCCCGGTTCCGGACCGCCACGCACACCACGGCCCTTGTCGACCAGCTGACGGACCGACGGTAACGGCGGCGCCGGACCCGGTCCGGCGCCGCCGTCTCGTGGCGCGGCTCTCGGCGCCGGCCCCTCTCGGGGCCGGCGCCGATCGCGTCAGGGCAGCGTGATCGACTGCGAGTGCCGGAAGAAGTTCGTCGGATCCCAGCGGGCCTTCACCTGCTGCAACCGGGGGTAGTTCTCCTTGTAGTAGAGGGTCGACCACGGTACGCCGGAGCGGTTGATCTCGGGATCGCGGATGTCCATGTCCGGCGAGTTGATGTAGCAACCGTCGGTCTGGTCGTTCGGCACCGGGTAACCGCCGGTGGCGGCGAACGTCTGGCCGTAGATGTCGCGGAGCCAGTCGACGTGCTGGGCGTCCTCCGCCGGGTTGATCCAGAAGTTCTCGTAGAGGGCCAGGAACGCCGAGTTGCGGTGCGGGTACGCGGTGGCGGTGGTCGGCACCCTGTTGACCTTGCCGCCGGCGACCCCGGTGAGCTGGAGGGTCGCGTTGGGGTTCGCGTAGTCCTGGCGGGTCAGGTTCCGCCAGAGGGCCGCGATCTGGGTGTCGGTGAAGCTGCGGCGCAGGTACGCCGACTTCACCGCGCTGCGCATCGTCGGGTCCAGCATGGTGGCCGGGTTGCTGGTGCCGATGAGCCGGGTGGCCGCCAGCCACCGCAGCCGCCGGGGCGGGTACGGGGCGGTGATACCGGTGTCCCGGGTGACGGCGGCGAGGTAGTCGGCGAGCAGCCGCTCGGCGTCGGGCACGGCCGCGTCGATCTGGGTCAGCAGCCCCATGCCCCCGGCGGACCGGTGCGGGATGAACGCCACCCCGGACAGCGCGGTGTACGGGGAGTCGGCGCTGGCGTTCTGCGCGTACCAGGTGCCGAAGTTGCGCACGAGGGTGGTGAACCTGGCCTGGTCGAGGGCCACCCAGGGCACCGGCACGTTGCTGACGAGCACCTCGCGCGGCGGACGGGGCAGCTGCTGGCCGGGGATGGTGCCGGAGGCGTTCGGCGAGCGGAACCAGTAGCGGGTGATGATGCCGAAGTTGCCGCCTCCGCCGCCCGCGCACGCCCACCACAGGTCCCGGTTCGGGTCGGTGGAGGCGCGGGAGGCGACCACGAGCCGCGCGACGCGGTTCGCGTCGACGACGACCATCTCGACCGCCTCGATGTGGTCGGCGACGACCCCGTGGCTGCGGGAGAGCAGTCCGTAGCCGCCGCCGGTGGCGTGTCCGCCGATGCCCACGGTCGGGCAGACGCCGGCGGGCAGGGTGACGTTCCAGCCCTTCTGCAGCGTCTCGTACACGGCGATGAGCAGGGCCCCGGGCTCCACCGCGAAGGCCTGGCGGTGCTGGTCGTAGGAGATCCGGTTCATCGCCGACATGTCGATGACGACCTTGCTGGCGGAGTGGTAGACGAAGTCCGCGTAGCAGTGCCCGCCGCTGCGCACCGAGACCCGCTTGCCGGCGTCGACCGCCTCCTGCACCGCCTGCAGCACCTGGGCGGACGAGGTGACCAGCCGTACGGCGTCGGGCGTCGCGACCCACCGCTGGTTGTTGCCGACGACGAGGTCGGGGTAGCGCGGGTCGCCCGGGGTGACCGTCAGCGTGGGCGTCGTGGTGGTCGTGGTGGTCGTGGCGGCCTGCGCGGGTGCTCCCGTGGCCATACCCGCCACGGCGGTACCCGCGACCGCGGCGGTCCCGCTGAGCAGGCTTCTCCTGCTGATGTGTGCCATGCCGTTCCTTCCCATTCGCATTCTCGGGTGCGCGGACGTGTCCGGCGGGACCGGAAGATCGCGACGGGCGGACCGTTCGGGAAGAGACGCGGAGTTCGCGCGTGATTTCCGGCGCACGTGAGGCCCGTCGGCCCGGATCGGGCCAAGAACGAGTGCCGAATTCCACCCCCGTGGATGCTCGCCCGGTCCCGCGCATCGGGTGCTGTCGGAACACTGAGCCGCAATCAATACGGTATTCGCGACGTCAATTCCGAAACAGCGTCGGAAGGTCCGATGTGATCACCCGAATGGGGGAGTCCTGTTGGTTTTCCGTCACCACTTCGTTGATGTGGTGAATAGCTGACGATGAAAGGGAATCCGGTGTCCGAATCCTCCCCTTCTTTACGTATGTCGGGACGCGATATCTGATGGATACAGACATCGATGTGACAGTGCGCTTCGTCACAGTTAGGCAATCACCCCGCCCGGGGCCAAGAAATCGCGCCTCTTCCTGCGGAAACAGTCCCCTGCCGGGCCCTCGGTGATCGGGAAACAGCTGGCCCTGAGAAGTGGCGAGCATGTGTAAACTGGCGCCCAGTAGCGGGAAGTGGAGGGTCCTCCACTTTGCTGGTTCGAGGGGGTGGCCATGGCCGTGACAAGGGGGATCGGCCGCACTTCCCGACTTCTCACCGGCGTGGGGGCGGTGCGGATCAGGCCGCTTTCCGGCTGTTCTTCCGGTCTATCGAGAGCGACGGCAGAAGCACCGTGAGCGACGGGGGAGTACCTATGAGGTTCAACGTTCTGGGCCCACTGGAAATCATCACGGATGACGACAGGTCGATCGATGTGAGCCCGTCGAAAACCGGGCAGGTGCTGGCCTTGCTGATCGCTCGGTGCCCCGATGCGGTGGCGGTCGACACCCTCATTAGGGAATTGTGGGGCGAGAAGCCGCCGCGCAGCGCGGTCACCACCCTTCAGACGTACATCTACCACGGCCGGCGGATGTTGGCGCGCGAGTTGTCACCGCTCGGTCAGGACCTGGTGTCGACCAGGGCGCCCGGTTATGCCATGCGGATCGCGGCGCAGGACGTGGACGTGAATGTCTTCGAACGACTCGTGCATCGGGCGCGTGAATTGTTGGTTGACGACGAGCCGGAGGCGGCGCTGCGTGAACTCCGCACGGCACTCGACCTCTGGCGGGGTCCGGCGTTCGCCGGTCTGGCGGTCGGGGAGGTGCTGGCCGCGCACATCGCCCACCTCGACGAGGTGCGACTCCAGGCGACCCACCTGCGGATCACCGCGGAGCGCCGGCTCGGCCGCCACCTGGAGCTCGTGGCGGAACTGCGTGCCCTCGTCGCCGCCCATCCGCTCAACGAGTCCTTCCACGCTCAGTTGATCGAAGTGCTCTACGAGTCGGGCCGCCGGGCGGAGGCGTTGCAGGCATATCAGAACCTGCGCGGCATCCTTGCCCGTGAGCTCGGGGTCGAGCCGACCGTCCAGGTGCAACGGTTGCAGCTGACCGTCCTGCAGGGGGAGGACAGCCGGCTCGCCGGACTGGCCTCCCGGTGACCAGCCGGCCCCGCCCGGTCGTCCGCGATGGCGACGACCGGGCGGAGCGGGCCGGTCAGGAGCCCTCGGTGACGTTGATGAGGAAGAGCGGGTCGTCGTACTCCACCGGCTCGCCGTTGTCGTGCAGCACCGCGCTGACCGTGCCGTGCACCGTGGACTCGACCGGGATCATCAGCTTCATCACCTCCACGATCGCCAGTTGCTGGCCCGGGGCCACCGTGTCGCCCACCGAGACGAACGGCGGGGCGCCGGGTGACGGCGCGTGGAACAGGACCCCGACCGCCGGCGAGCGGACCTGGTGGCCGTCCGGCTCGACGGCGAGGGGTGTGGAGCCACGGGCAGCCGCCACCGCCATGGGCGCGTCGGTGACGGCGTGGGCGGTCGTCGGTTCCACCGGCCATTCGGCCTCGACCGTCACGCCGCCCGCCCGCACGCGCAGGGCGCTCGGGGTACGCCCGAAGCCCGTCAGCAGTTCCAGGGTGCTGCTGCGGACCAGTTCCAGCGCGGCCTGCATGTCCCGCATCGCCCGGGGGTCGTGGTCGTCGGGCGTCTCCTCCGGTGGCCGGTGCGGCGCCCGGGTGGTGTCACTCGTCATGACGGTGCCTCTCCTCGAAACCGTGCCGGGTCCGGCTGCTCGATCCGTGTCCGGCCGGACCGGTGTCCCGTGACCTGTCAGTAGTTGCCGAGCCCACCGCAGACGTTCATCGCCTGCGCGGTCACCGCGGCGGCGCCGTCGCTCATCAGGTACGACACCATTGCGGCGACCTCCTCCACCTCGACGTAGCGGCCGATCGGGACCCGTCCGGTGATCCGGGCGTGGGTCTCGGCCTCGTCGACGCCCCAGATGTCCGCGTAGTGCTCCCGCACCCGTTCGGCCATGGGGGTCTCCACGAACCCGGGGCACACCGCGTTCACGGTGATGCCGGTCTTCGCCAGCTCCAGGCCGAGGGCCTTGCTGAAACCCACCACGCCGTGCTTCGAGGCCGAGTAGGGGGCGGCGTGGACCACACCCTGCTTGCCGCCGGTGGAGGCGATGTTGATGACGCGACCCCAGCCCCGCGCCAACATGCCGCCGGTGGTGAGGACCTGCTTGGTCATCAGGAACACGCTGTTGAGGTTGGTGTTGATGACGTCGAACCAGAGTTCGTCGCCGATCTCTGCCGTGGCGCCGCCGCCCGGGCGTCCGGCGTTGTTGACCAGGACGTCGATCGGCCCGTACCGCTCCACCGCCGCGCCCACGAACCGCGTGACGTCCGCCGCGGACCGCACGTCGCAGCTACGGCCGTCGACGTCGAGCCCCTCCGACTGGAGGCTCTTGACGGTGTCCGCGACCGCCGACTCACGGCGGGAACAGAGGTAGACCCGTGCCCCGCTGCGAGCGATCGACCGGGCGACCGCCAGCCCAATTCCGCTGGTGGCCCCAGACACGATCGCCACCCGCTGGCTCTGCTCCGACATTGGCTCCCCTTCACCGCACGGCTGACTGTGACGACGCCGAGGATCACCGTCCGTCCTCGAACACCGGTCGAGGGTGCCTGGAGAGCCGGGCGTCGAAGGCCGGGCCGCGCGCCCGGCCTTCGAGCCGGATTCGAGTCCGGACGGTCATCGTGGTGCCGCCGGGGCCCGCCGTCCGGTGCCCCGTCCAGGCCAGCCATCCCGGAGGTCACCCATGCCGACGTCCACCTCGTTCACCGAGCTGTACACGGAGGTCCAGCAGTTCTACGCGCGGCAGATGCGCCAGCTCGACGAACGCAAGTTGGAGGCCTACGCCGAGACGTTCACCGAGGACGCGGAGTTCGGTCACACGCCCGGACGCGAACCCGCCCGGACCCGGGCCGGCATCGCCGCCGACCTGCACGAGTTCCACAAGCGGTTCGAGAACGACCCGGTGCAGCGCCGGCACTGGTTCAACATGATCGACCTCGAACCGCAGGACGACGGGAGCATCCGCTCGACCTGCTACGCGCTGGTGATCACGACGCGCCCGGGTGGTAAGCCGGACATCGCGCCGAGCTGCGTCGTCCGGGACGTGATCGTGCGCGGCGAGGACGGCGGTCTGCTGCTGCGCTCCCGCAAGGTCGAGCACGACCAGCTCTTCTGAGCCGGCGACGATGCCGGTCGCCCGTCGACGCACTCAGCCCGGGCGGGGCGGGCCGTGCCGCCCGGGCTGACGGCGCCGTACGTGCCATCGCCCGGGCGGTCCGACCGGTCAGGCCCCGGCGGGCGGGGGGATGAGCACGACCTGCGATGCGGTCGACATCCACGTGGGTCGGATCTCGAGGCGGGAGAACCGCCAGCCGCCGCCGGTGCGGACGAAGCCGAAGCGGTAGTCGCCGGCGAGGACCCGGACGGCGGGCGGGTCGTTCTCGACGAAGACGGCGGTCAGGTTCGCCTGCCCCGACGCCCGGTCGCCGTCCTGCTCGACGAGCAGGTGCGCCATCGAGTGCTGGAGCCGGTGGTAGTGGGCGTGGTGCCGCTGCGCCTGCTCGACCAGGCGGGTACGGCCCTCGTCGGTGCCGCCCGGCGTGACGGCGACCGCCTCCGGCGTGAACAGCGCGTCCGCGTCGCCGAGGCAGCGGCCGTCCAGCCACCTGCCGAGCCGGGCCACCAGCTCGGAGATCTCGCGGTGGTCGGTGAGGGCCCGGAGCTCACGCCGGAGCGCGACGAGTTCCTCGTCGGGCGTCGGTGCCGTCCGGATCGTGCCGGTGGAGTCCTGCGTCATGTTCACCTCGAGAGTCCTGGATGTCGAGCCGTCGGGCGGCCGGGTCGGGTGCGTCGGCGCGCTCCGGATCACGGCGCCGGTCGACGCCTGCCCGGGCGCGGATGGCCGGGCCCACGGGCCGGTGGACATCTTCCGTTCTAGCCGAGTCGGGACCGGCTGTGGCGCGATGCAGGATTCCAGACCGGACTCGAATCCGACTCGAAGCGCGCCCGCCTCCGGGCAGGGCCGGCCGGGCGGGTGCGGCGCGAGGTCGGCGCGCACCCGCCCGGGGACTCATCCGTGGAAGCGGACGTAGTCGAAGACCGCCGTCACCGGCGGCTGCGCGCCGCCGTGCGCGACCAGGCCGATCCGCGGGGTGGTGTCGGCGGGGAAGGTCCACACCCCACCCCACGTCCAGCTCGTCCCGTCCCGGCTGGACCCGGCCCGGAACTCGTGCTCGCCGGTGGCCGGGTCGACCCGGTGGGCCAGCCGCAGCCAGGTGGTGGTGGCCGGGGTGCCGACGATGTTCCCGCCGTATACGGGCTGGCCGGCGAAGGGCAGCTCGTAGCCGTACTCGACCTGACGGGTGTTCCAGATCGCCACCTGGGCCAGCCGGGCGAACCGGTCGTCGTCGACGTACGCGACCAGGCCGGCCTGCTGGTAGTTGCGGACCGTCTCCTCACCCAGGTCGAGGGTCACCTTCGTCTCGACCACGTAGTCGCCGGTCGGCGCGTCGCGCCGCAGCACCCCGGCGGTGTTGCCGGTGCCGGTCAGGTCCGCCGCCTGCACCGGCCAGCGCAGCGCGCCACCGGAGACGGTCGCCGCCCGATCCTCGCGGACCCACCGCCACGCCGGGTCGAGGCCGTCGGCGAACTCGTCGGAGTACGCCGGCAGCACCCCGCCGACGCGGGGCTCCGGCACCGCCCGTGGGGCGGGCCGGTGCAGCCGGGCGACGCTGACGTTGTCGAACTCCGCCGCGCCGCCGGTCGCGGCGACGGTGAGCCGGCCGACCGTCGGCCGGGTCAGCCGCAGCGACACCACGGCGCGCTGGTCACCGAGCCGGGCCGGGCTCAGCTCGGCGACGAGCTGCTGGCCGCGCACCTCGACGGCGAGGTTGTGCGGGTCGGCGGGGTCGAGAGCGGCGGGCAGGGGCGCGCTCGCCGTCGCGCCGCCCGCCTCCCGGGCGACGAGCCGGCCGGCGGCGGCGTCGAGGCGTACCTCGACCCGGCCGACGGTCAGTCCGGCCGCCGCCGCGCCGGTGAGCCGCAGGTCGGCCTCCGCGCGCAGGTCGCCGCCGGTCACCGTGCGGCTGGTCAGCGCGCCGGCGCCGGTGAGGCGGTCGTCGGCGACCCGCCACGCGCCGCTGCCGGTCCAGCCGCTCAGCGCCGGGGAGTCGAAGCGGGCGTCGAGCCGGGCGGTGGTCACCGGCGCCCGGCGGTCGCCCTCGGACGGGCCGGCGCCGGCGTTGACCTGGGGCCAGCCGTCGATCCAGTCGAGGCGGTCGATCAGCATCGGCCGCTCGTTGATGCCGAACGGCTCGTCCAGGTACGGGTCGGCCCGGTCGATGGCGTGGTAGACGATCCAGTCCTGCCCGGACAGGTCGGTGAGGAAGCCGTTGTGCCCGGTGCCGATCCAGCGGTTGCCGTTCTGGGTGAGCACCGGCGTGCCGCCGGCCCGGGAGGCGGTCAGCGGGATGCCGTCGCGGTCGACGAACGGCCCGCGCGGGCTCGTCGCGCGACCCACCTGGACCGAGTAGCCGGTGGCCGGGCCGGCGCAGCAGTTGGCGGTGGAGGCGAAGAGGTAGTACCAGCCGTCGTGGCGCAGCACGTAGCTGCCCTCGAACTTGTTGTCGATGGCGACCAGGGTGGGTGCGCCGACCGCGCGCAGCCCGTCGGCGGAGAGCTCGGTGACCGAGATGCCGCCGTAGTAGCTGCCGTAGTAGAGGTAGTGCTTGCCGTCGACGTCGGTGAACTGGGACGGGTCGATGGTCCAGAGCCAGCCACCGCCGCCGCCGGGACGGGGCGCCACCACGGGCTGGTCGGCGAAGGTCCATGGGCCGGTCGGGGTGGGGGCGGTCGCCGCGCCGACGGCGAAGTCGCCGCCGTCGGGGGAGACGGTGGTGTCGGTGACGGTCACGTACATGACCCACCGGTCGCCGACCCGGCGCACGTCGGGGGCCCAGAAGCCGGCGTCGGCCGTGGCGTACGGCGGGCGTTGGTCGGGGCCGAAGGCGTCGCCGAGGTAGGTCCAGTCGACCAGGTCGGCGGAGCGGGCGGTGGGCACCCGGTGAAACCGCTTCTCGCCCTCGCGCAGCGGGTCGGTGGTGCCGTAGGCGTACCAGAAGCCGTCGTCGCCGCGGACGACGACGGGGTCGGCGAAGGTGTCGGCGAACCCGGCGGAGAGCGGGTTGCGGTAGCGGTCGGGGGTGTCGGCTCCGGCGGTGGCGGGCGCGGAGGCGACCGCCGCCAGGAGCAGACCGAGTACGGCGGCGAGCGCGCCGCCGCGGCGGAGTTGACCCATCAGACCTGCCTCGGTTGGGGTGAATGGTGGTCGGTGTGTCATTCCGTCCAGTTCTACAACGATGAATACAACGTTGTAAAGGCGTCGGCACGGGTCGGCGGTCACCGAACCGTCGCCATGGCACCATCGGCGGATGACCGCTGCGCCCACCGACGGCCGCCGCCTCGCCGACCTGGCCGCCCTGCTCGCCGACGACACCCGGGCCGGCATCTGCCTGGCCCTGCTCGACGGACGGGCGTGGACGGCCGGCGAGCTGGGGCGCGCCGCCGGGGTCGCCCCCTCCACCGCCAGCGAACATCTCACCCGGCTGGTCCGGGGCGGCCTGCTGGTGGAGGAGCGCCAGGGGCGGCACCGCTACCTGCGGCTGGCGGGCCCGGCGGTGGCCCAGCTGATCGAGGACCTGGCCGGGCACGTGGCGCCAGCCCCGCGCCCGGCCGGATCGCTGCGCGTGGCCACCACCGACGCCGCCCTGGCCCACGCCCGGACCTGCTACGACCACCTCGCCGGGCGGCTCGGCGTCCGGCTGCGCGACGCCCTGCTGGCCCGCGGCCTGCTCGACGGCGCGGACGGTCTCGCGGTCACCCCGACCGGCCGGGACTGGCTGGCCGACCTCGGCGTCGCGCCGCTGCGCGGCGGCCGGCGGCCCCTGGTGCGGGACTGCCTGGACTGGACGGAACGCCGTCCCCACCTGGCCGGCGCGCTCGGCGCCGCGCTGTGCCGCCGCTTCGCGGAACTGGGCTGGACGACGCGTGGCACCGGGCGCAGCGTGCGGGTGACCCCGGCCGGCGTGGCGGCGCTGCCCGAGGTGCTGGGGATCGACGCCGGCGAGCTGGTGCCGCCCCGCCGCGACGGTGGCGGTGGCGGACGCGCCTGACCCGGGCGAGGCCGCCAGCACCGCCCCCCGAAAAGTGCGCCGAGGCCGGCAGAGTTCGGTCGGCGCCGATGCGACCCGCACCTAGCATCGGGCGGATGAGCGACCCGACGCCCCTGATCCCACCCGGCCCCGACACCCCGGCCTGCGGCCCGCCGACCCTCGACGGCGGCATCTGGTCGGTGACCCGCCACGCGGACGTGCGCGGTGTGCTCACCGATCCAGAC
>NZ_JAGPYL010000076.1:0-32977 GCF_018070095.1 Micromonospora sp. U56 | reverse complement strand
CCGGTCACCGGTGGTGGCCGGTCCTCGCCCTCGGGGTGGTCCTGCTGACCGGTACGACCCTGCTGTCCTGGGACCGCCCGGGCGGCCGCCCGCCGTGGCGGCGGCACGCCATGGCCGGCGCCGCGATGCTCCTCGGCCTGCCGGCCGTGGGCCTGCTGGCGCTGCTGGCTCAGGCCGCCCTGCCGGTGGGCGCCGTGCTCACCGCCCGGGCAGGCAACATCGCGGTCGACGCCATCGACACCGACGCGCTCTGGTCGCTGGCCGGCCTGCTCACCGGCCTGGTGCTGGGGCTGCTGCTGGCCTGGCCCAACGCCCTCGGGCACCCGGCCGGGGGTCAGCCCCGGCCGGAGGCGCCGCCCGGACCGGAGGAACCGCCGGGCCCGGACGGACCGCGCCGGGCCAGCGCCGAGCGGCGGTAGCCGTACAGGGCGTAGACGACCGCGCCGATCACGAACCAGACCGCGAACCGCAGCCAGGTCTCCGGGGCCAGGAAGGTGATCAGCCAGACCGAGAAGAGCGCGCCGACCGCCGGCACCACCGGCATGCCCGGCAGCCGGAACGTGCGCGGCGCCTCCGGGCGGCGGTAGCGCAGCACGATCACCGCGATGCAGACCACCACGAAGGCCAGCAGGATGCCGATGTTGGTCAGCTCCGCCGCCTCCCGGATCGGCAGGAAGCCCGCGATCAGCGCGGAGCCCGCCCCGACGATCCAGGTGACCCGGGTCGGCACCCGACGCACCGGGTGCACCTTGGCGAACCAGGACGGCAGCAGTCCGTCCCGGCTCATCGAGAACCACACCCGGGTCACCCCGAGCATGAAGGTGAACATCACGGTGAGGATGCCGATGATCGCGCCGACGGCGATCACGCTGGCCAGGCCGGAGAGGCCCACCGAGGCGAACGCCGAGGAGAAGCCGCTCTCCGGGTCGATCTCCCGGTAGTTCTGCATGCCGGTGAGCACCAGCGTGGCCAGCACGTACAGCACCATCGAGATGAGCAGCGAGTAGATGATCGCCTTGGGCATGTGCCGGCGGGCGTCCCGGGACTCCTCGGCGGCGGTGCTCATCGCGTCGTACCCGAAGACGGCGAAGAAGACGGTGGCCGCGCCGGTGAACGCCCCGCTGATGCCGAACGGGAAGAACGGCGAGTAGTTCGCCGTCCGGATGTGGAAGAAGCCGACCACGATGACCAGCAGCACCACGGCGACCTTCAGCCCGACCACGAACGTCTCGAAGCGGGCCGCCGTCTTGATGCCCAGGGTGAGCAGGTACGCGATGAACAGGCAGAGCACCACGGCGAACAGGTCGACCACGTGCCCGTCACCGGTGCCCGGCGCGCCGAGCATCCAGGCCGGCAGGTCGAGGCCCAGCTCGCCGAGGAGGAAGCCGAAGTAGCCGGAGATGCCGATCGCGACCACCGCCACGATCGCGGTGTACTCCAGCAGCAGGTCCCAGCCGATGAACCAGCCCACCGCCTCGCCGAGCACCACGTAGCCGTAGGTGTAGGCCGAGCCGGCCTTCGGGATCATGCCGGCGAACTCCGCGTACGACAGCGCGGCGGCCGCGCTGGCCAGGCCGGCGATCAGGAACGACACCAGCACGGCCGGGCCGGCGGTCTCGCTGGCGACCGCGCCGGCCAGGGCGAAGATGCCGGCGCCGATGATGCCACCGATGCCGATCGCGGTGAGCTGCCACAGCCCCAGCGAGCGGGACAGCTGCTCGCTCGTGTCGGCGATCTCCTCGACCGGCTTGCGACGGAAGATCCCGGTGCCGTTGCCTGCGGAGGTCATCGTCGTCCCCTTCACCGGTCGGCATTGCGTCCCGTCGGGGACGTACCACCCAACGAGGGGATCGCGTGCCAGGGTGCGCCGGGGGTCAGGACTCCCGGTACGCGGGCAGGCCCAGCGCGGATCGGACCGCCGTCGCCTCCCGGGAACCGCTGTGTGCGGCGGCGGCCCGGATCTCGCGCATCAACTCCTCCGGGCCCGTCGCCCGCCCCGCCCGCCGCCAGTGCTCCAGTGCGACGTCGTTCTCGGCGAGCAGCGCTGCCATCGGCGCCCGCGCCGTCACCGGCCAGGACGTCTCCCGCAGCCCGACCGCGTGGGCGGCGTTCTTCGTGGCCACCTCGGCGGCCAGCTCCCGCACGGTCCGCCACGGCTTCCCGGCCTTCGTCGCGTCCTCCAGCTTCTCCAGCGCCACGTTGTACGGCTGGACGATTCGCAGGTAGCGCTGCTGCGCCTCGGCCCGGCCCAGTAGAGCCGGAGCGGTCGGACCGGCGGTCGTGCCGCTCTGCCACGCGGGCACCTGCTCCTGCCGCTCCGTGCGTTCCCCGGCGCAGCCGGTCAGGACCAGGAGCAGGGCAAGGGTTGTCGTCCAGCGATGCACGGAATGTTCCTCCGGGTGACGGGGGCCGGGAACACGGAGTGTAGGGGCGGTGCCGGCTTTTCGGGGCCCGTCACTCGGCGAGCGGGAGCACGACCTCGTTGCGCCGCAGGAACCAGGGTTTCCACGGCGGGTCGAAGCGGGCGTACCGGATGGCGCCGGTGGGGCTGAGACCGGCCGCGGTGACCGCCCTTCCCAGCGCGGTGGCCCGCTGGTCGAACGCCTTCTCGCTCCACCGGCCGGAGAAGCGGACGGCGGCGGCGAGCTGCGCGGGGATCTCCCGGACGGTGATCCGGGGGTCCTCCGGCTCCGGCACGGTGGCCGCGGTGAGCGAGGCCGGCATCACGAAGCGCACCACCCAGCAGTCGGGCCGTTCGCCCTCCTCCTGCACCACCGGCGCGGTCATCGCGATCTTCTCGGACCCGGCGGGCTCCTGCACCACCGGCGCGGTCATGCTCACCTTCCGCTGGGACCGGTTGGCGCCGGAGAGGTACGCGGCCAGCGGCCGGAACGCCTCGTTGCCCGCCTCGACGAACCCCCCGTCCACCTGCATCTCGGCGACCAGGTGGGCCGGGTACCGGCGCAGCTCGAAGCCGGGGTGCTTCGCCACCACCCGGTACGGCTGCTGCTCGGTCATGGGCCACGCTCCCGGCCGTCAGGGCTCCTCGAAGCCACGCTACCGTCCGTCACCGGTTTCCTCCGGGGAAGCGGACGCCGGCCGACGTCCACGACATGCTCGGCCTCTCCCCGGCCGAGGCCTTCGACGCGTACCTGGTGTCGGGTGGGCTGCTGCTGATCCTCGACGAGTGGCCCGGCGGCGCTTCACTGAGCGACTACCTCGCCCACGCGGTGATCGATCCGACCTCGGCGCTGCTGGTCAGCGCGGAGCGGGCGCTGGCCGCGGAGTTCCCGACGCAGTCCCAGGCGGGCCTGGTGCTGCGGGCCATCGGCTCTGGTGAGCGGACCTTCTCCCTGATCGCCCGGGCCGCCGGTAATCTGCCGCAGGCGTCCCTCAACCGGGCGCCGCGCCTGCTCACCGACAAGCGCATCGTCGAGGTGGCGGTTCCGCTGTCCACCCGGCCCTCCCGGGAGACGCGCTACACGGTCGCCGACCCGTACCTCCGCTTCTGGTTGTCCTTCCTCGGGCCCCACCTGCCGGAGATCGAGCGCGGCCGGGGCGATCTGACCCTGGAGCGGATCAGGACGTCGTGGACGTCGTGGCGGGGCCGTGCGATCGAGCCGGTCATCCGGGAGTCGCTGCGCCGGTTGCCGGCGGGGCACCTGCCGGAGGGCACCGCCCTGGTCGGCGGCTACTGGACGCGTACCAACGATCCGGAGATCGATCTGGTCGGCGCCGACCGGGGGCCCGTCGCCCGTCGAATCACCTTCGTAGGCTCGGTCAAGTGGCTGGAGAACCGCCCCTTCGACGCCCACGACCTGGGGCGACTCCTCTCGCACCGGGCCCGGATGCCCGGCGCGGACGAGCACGTCGAACCGATCGCGGTGTCTCGCAGCGGGACGGCCGTGGACGGCGTACGGGTCCTGTCGGCGGAGGACCTCCTCACGGCCTGGCGGGATTGAACTTTCGTCCGGTTCGGGCCGTATCAATAGACGAGGATGCGCTGCGGCGATCAGCCGCAATCGCTGCCGAGCTGCGGGAGGCCTGCCTTGCGAGTTGGTGAGCAGTCGACGGATCCCATCGATCAGATCCTGGGCGAGGTGCCGGTGCCGGCGCCGCTGACACCGGAGGACGTCCGGCTCGCGGTCCGGGCGGTGGTGGTGCACGCCGCCGAGGAGTGGCCCAACGGGCCGCTGTGCCGCAACGACGGCGCGTCGTACCCGTGCCGCCTGCACCGCTGGGGCCGCCGGGTGCTGGAGACGCACGGGCTCAACGAGCGTCAGATCGACGCGCTGATCCGGCACGGCAACCCCTTCGTGCACGTGCCGTTCCCGTTCACCTTCGGTCCCGCCACCGCCCGGGCCGACCGGCCGGCCCCGGTCCACCCGGGCCGTACCCCGACCGACCGGCCGGCCCACGGCCATCCGACGCGCGGCCAGACCGGCCGGGTCACCGCACCGGGAGTCCGGCCCGTCGTCCGGTCCGGTGGGCCCGGCCGTCCGGTGGCACCCCCCGCCACCGCGCCGCGCTGGCCCCGGGCGAGCTGAGCGGAGGTACGACCGCCCGCATCGCCCGGGCGCCACCTAGCCGGCCGGCCCGACGGTCCCCTACCCCGGGCCGGCCGGCGATGTCCTCGCCGACAGGTGTGCACGCGACGTCGCGGCGTCCCACGGAGGGGACACCGCCACGTCGGGTGGATCGTTCGCTCAGTCGCCGCTGCCCACCCCGCAGTTGGGGGCGGACCAGGAGGTCCGGTTCGTCGTCCGGTCGCTGTTGTTCTCCCGCCGCGAGTCCACGTGCACGTGGGTGCTGTGGCCGGGGTACCCGGGGCCGAGGATCCCGCTGAACCCGTGGTTGCGCGAGGCCCGGGCGAGCTCGCACAGTGACCTGTTCCGCGAGGTCAGGTCGGCGGCGTTGCCGTAGAGGTGCTGGCTGTCCGACGCGCCGCCGACCTGGTTGTTGCAGGCGGTGCTGCGGAAGCCGCTGTTGACGTTGATCGGCTGGTCGCCCAGCCCCCGGCGCAGCGCCTCCAGCTTCCACATGGTCCGTACCGCGTTCGCCCGGGTCTGGTCCGCCGACAGCGGGCCGCCGCTCCACCCGCCGCGGCCGCAGCCGTTGTCCAGCTCCGAGTAGCTGAAGTGCGCCGGGGTGCAGTCGTGGTCCTGCAACTGGTAGAGCTTGTTGAAGGTCTGCGGCCCGGCGATGCCGTCGCTGCGCAGCCCGTACGCCGTCTGGAACCGCTTGACCGCGGCGGCGGTCTCCGGTCCGTAGCGGCCGTCGATGCGGACGATCCCGCCGGCGCCGGCCCAACCGGCGACCCGGATCTGCAACTGACGCACGTCGTTGCCGGAGTTCCCGGCTGAGAGGGTGCGTTGCCAGGTGTAACAGCCGTCGGCGTGGGCCGCTGGAGCCGCGACCACCGCGGCGATCGCGGCGCCCGGCAGCGCCAGGGCGAACGCGACGGCAGCTCGCTTCAAGGTGTTCACGCGCACAGAAGTCCTCCCGATAGGAGAGCGATTAGGGTGACCCGTCAGGACATCGACCCGAACGTCCCGCGCTTTTCACCCTGACAGTTCCAATGCCGGTTGGTGGCGATAAATGGGAATTGTCCTCACGATCGGCCGTCCCTGGGCATTGCCTGTGGATTGCGGCGAATGCGAAACACCCATTCGGAGCAGACCTCGCGGGGTCGGAATGGACTACCCGACAGGTCGGGAAGGAGACACCGGGCAGTCGGCGGGCGCACTCCGGGTGATGTCGTCGCCCCGTCCGGGCCCGGTAACGTCAGGCGTGGCGGTGTGACGGGGGAGGTGGACGTGGCACGCGGTGGCGTCTTCTGCGTCGAGGGGCAGTGGCACCGGGACCTCAACGAGCGCGGCTCCGTGCTGCCCACCCTGGAGCTGCTGGAACGGCTCGGCCGGATCCGCTTCATCCACAAGGACGCCGCCACCCGGGACGAGCTCTTCTACTTCCTCGACCGCTGGCTGCTCAAGCAGTACGCCGACTACCGGGTCGGTTTCTTCGCCATGCACGGCGAGCCGAGCCGGCTCTGCCTCACCGACTGGGATTCCGTGGAGCTGACCGACGTGGCGCAGCGGATGGCCGGCCGGTGCGAGGGACGCCGACTCTATTTCGGCAGCTGTTCGGTGCTGCGGGCCTCCGATGGTGTGCTACGCGACTTCCTGGAGGTCACCGGAGCGGCCCTGATCTGCGGTTTCACCCGCGACGTCGACTGGGTCGAATCGGCCGCCTTCGAAACCGTGCTGCTCGACGTGCTCGCCAACGGCCAGCGGCACAACGCCGCCGAGCTGCGGATGGGCTCCGCGCACTGGGCGCCGCTCGCGGCGTACCTCGGTTTCCGGGTGATCTACGCCAACGGCCGCGCCTGGCGCCCGCCGGCCCGGCCCCGGGTCCCCACCCAGGCGGCTCCCGGTGGGGTCGCCGGCCGGGCCCGCTGACCCGGCCCGGCCCGCGGCCGGAGCACGCCGGCCCGGGCCTGGTAGAACCGACGCATGGCACGCACCATCGCGAGCAACACCCGGGTCGACCGGGACGCCCTGATCGACTTCATCCGCCCCCGACACCGGGTCCTGCTGATGACCACCCGGTCCGACGGCCGGCCGCAGTCCTCGCCGGTCTCCTTCGGCGTCGACGCCGAGGGCCGGCTGGTCATCTCCACCTACCCGGAACGGGCGAAGGCGGCCAACATCCGCCGCGACCCGCGCGTCTCCGCGTGCGTGCTCTCCGACGACTGGGACGGCCCCTGGGTGCAGGTCGACGGCACCGCCGAGGTGCTCGACCTGCCGGACGCCCTGGAGCCGCTGGTGCAGTACTTCCGCGGCATCTCCGGCGAGCACCCGGACTGGAACGAGTACCGGCAGGCGATGGTCCGACAGGGCAAGTCCCTGATCCGGGTCACCATCGAGAGCTGGGGGCCGATCGCCACCGGCGGCTTCCCGGCCCGGCTGGCCGACTGAGGCTCAGTACGCGGCGGTGAACCTCATGTTCTCGAAGCGCGGGTTCTCGATCTCGTCGACGATGGCGACCGCCAGGTCCTCGTAGGTCAGCACCGAGCGACCGTCCTCGTCGACCACCGGGTGCTCGGTGCCGGTGCGGTAGCGGCCGGTCCGCTCGCCCGGGTGGAACTCCATCGGGGGCGGGGACAGATAAGTCCAGGTCAGCCCATCGGCGGAGGACCGGTAGAGGGCGAGGGCGTCGGCCTGGCCCAGCGCCGCGTCCCGGTACTCCGCGGGGAAGTCCGGCTCGTCGAGGAGCGGCGTGTCGTTCGGCGTCAGCAGGGTCGCCCCGCCGCCGACGTGGATGAGCCGGGGTGGGTTCGGCACGTCCCGCAGGACGGTGACCAGGTTCTCCGCCGCGTCCCGCCAGAGCGCCCGCTCCCCGCCGCCGATCGCCACCACCATGACGTCGGCGTCGGTGGCCAGCTCCCGGACGCTCTGCGCCGAGGTGGCGTCCCCGGTCGCCACCTTCACCCCGGCGGGTAGCCAGGTGAGCGCCTCCGGGCGGCGGACCGCCGCCGTGACCCGGTGTCCCCGACCGGCCGCCTCCGTGACGATCCGCGAGCCCGCTGTGCCACCGGCGCCGTACACCACGACGTTGCTCATGCCGGCACTCCGCTGCGCTCCGTGCCGCCACGAGGCACCTCCGCGCTGAGCCTGATGATTCGCTCGCTGCGCTCGCTCATGCCGTCCAGGCTATGGACCGGTCCGGCCGCCCGTCGGCGGAACGGCTCAGTCGACCAGGGCGGAGTAGACCAGCTGGCGCAGCTGCGAGCGCAGCGGGTAGGTGCTCGACGGCATCAGCTGGGTGAACAGCAGCGCGGTGATCTCCTCCACCGGGTCGACCCAGAAGGCCGTGCTGGCCAGGCCGCCCCAGTAGTACTCGCCGACGCTGCTGGGCACCCGGGCGGGCACCGGGTCCTGCACCACGGCGAAGCCCAGGCCGAAGCCGATGCCGTCCAGCACCGTCTCGGCGAACCCCTCCGGCTCGAAGGACGCCAGGTCGCCGCCGCCGGGCAGGTGGTTGCGGGTCATGTAGCGCACCGTGCGGGGCGCGAGCAGGCGTACGCCGCCCAGCTCGCCGCCGCGCAGCAGCAGCTGGGTGAACCGGTGGTAGTCGGCGGCCGTGGAGACCAGCCCGCCGCCGCCGGAGAAGCAGTCGGGGCGGTTCAGCGCGGCGGCCCCGATCCGGTCGACGCGGACCGCCTGCCCGGTGCCGGGGTGCGGGGTGTAGAGGGCGGCGAGCTGCTTGGCGTCCGGCTCGTCGACCCACCAGCGGGTGTCGGTCATGCCCAGCGGGGTGAGGATCCGCTCGGTGAGGAACGCGTCCAGGCTCTGCCCGGAGACCACCTCGACCAGCCGGCCCAGCACGTCGGTGGAGACGCCGTAGTTCCAGCCGGTGCCGGGCTGGAACATCAGCGGCAGCCGGGCCATCCCGGCCGAGGCGCCGGCCAGGTCCAGCCCGGCCGGCACGCCCAGGTCGTAGCCGGCGGCGCGGTAGAGGGCGTCGACCACCGAGGTCTGCGCGAAGCCGTACGTCAGGCCGGAGGTGTGGGTGAGCAGGTGCCAGACCCGGATCGGCTCGATCGCCGGCACCGTGTACGGCTTGAGCGCCGAACCCTTGTCGAAGACCCGGACGTCGGCGAACTCCGGCAGCCAGTGGCTGATCGGGTCGTTCAGCTCGAAGTGGCCCTCCTCCCAGAGCATCATCGCCGCGACGGAGGTGATCGGCTTGGTCATCGAGTAGATGCGCCAGAGGGTGTCCCGCTCCACCGGCGCGCCGGCCTCCACGTCCCGCATGCCGTACGTCGAGGAGTGGGCGATCTCGCCGCGGCGGGTGACCACGATCTGCCAGCCGGCGAGCCGGCCGTCGTCGACGTACCGGCCGAAGTGTCGGTCGATGCGCGCGAGCCGCGCCGGGTCGAAGCCGATGAGGTCCGGGTCGGTAGTACGTGCCACGCTCACGTCGCGAACCTACTAGCCGGTACGCCGGTGGCGGAAGGCCCACCGCCGCTGTCGGTGCCGCCGCATAGTGTGGTGCGATGCCCGAGCCGACCGAGGACGTCACGTTCCGCCAGCAGGACTGGTACGCCGAGGAACTGGTCGACCGGCACTTCGTCAACTGCGTCTTCCACGACGTCGACCTCACCGAGGCGGCCAGCCGGGGCGCCTCCTTCACCGGGTGCACCTTCGGCAACGTGCGGTTCAACTCGTCCCGGCACGTCGACTCGGCCTTCACCCGCTGCGTGTTCCGGCGGTGCAACTTCTTCGAGGCGGAGTTCACCGGCTGCAAGCTGGTGGGCAGCACCTTCGACCAGTGCGACCTGCGGCCGTTGCGGGTCGCCGGCGGCGACTGGTCGTTCGTCGCGCTGCCCGGGGCGGACCTGCGCGGGGTGAGCTTCACCGACGTGCGGATGCGGGAGGCCGATCTGACCGGGGCCAACCTGACCGGGGCGACGGTGACCGGCGTCGACCTCTCCGCCGCGCAGTTGCACGCGGTGCGGCTGGGCCGGGCGGACCTGCGCGGCAGCGACCTCACCGCGCTGGACCCGACGGCGGTCGAGCGGGCCGGCGCGGTGATCGACCCGGAGCAGGCGATGGTGCTGGCCCGGGCGCTGGGCTTCGAGATCCGCTGATTCCCGGTGGGACTCGGCTGGCTACGAACCGGACGGACGGCTATAACTGACAGGAAAGTTTCCGTTACTACCGCTTGGTAACGAACTGGAAACGCCCCTGCCCCCGCAGGTGGCGCAAGAGGCCGTTCGGATGAAAACGTGAGGCGGCTCACGCAGCGACCCGCGACCGCCGCGCGGGCGCGACCGTGGGTGGGGAGAGCGGAGAAGCGGTGACGGACGACGAGCCGAGACGGACGGGGTTCGACCGGGGCCTGAGCACGGCACGTCGGATCGCCCGGCACCGGCACCGTCGTCGGTGGACCGTCGAGGCGCTGACCGCCGTCGTCTGCCTCGCCGCGCTGGTGGCGTACCTCAGCATCGATCCGAAGCCCGAGCCGCGCGGTGCGGGCGAGGCGCTGCCCGGCGGGGCCTCCACGCCGGCCGGCCGCCCGACCGGCCTGCCCGGCCAGGTGACCGAGGCCGGGGTCGCGTCGCCGGGGCTGCGGCCCCGGCAGCGCCCGCCGACGCCCCCACCGTCGCCCTCGCTGACCCCGACGCCGGCGCCGAAGCCGACGACGCCGCTGCTCAGCGTGGACCGGGCCGACGTGCCGGCCATGGTGGACCTGACCCACCTCGGCACCCGGGACTGGGTGCACTGGGGGCTGCGCGGCCCGGACTCCGTGGTCCGCAAGCGCGGAGGCTCGGGCGAGATCCGCGACGAGGGCGGGCCGGGCGCGCGCAGCAGCTACGACACCGACCCGGAGCTGTTCGGCTGGCGCGACGGCGCCCCGGTGCAGGGCGAGGGTGGCACCTCGACCGGCATCCACACCTGCGACGTCGGCAACGGCTTCCGCCTCGCCGTGCTCGGCAGCGGCGAACTGCGCACCGTGCACCTCTTCGCCGGGCTCTGGATGGCCCGCGGCCGGCTCGACGTGCGGCTCTCCACCGGTGGCCCGACCAGCACCCTGCGCCTGGAGGACCCGCACACCAACCACAGCGCCCAGTTCGTCGTCCGGTTCCGGGTCGCCCCGGGGCAGAAGCTGCTGATCTCCTGGACCAACGAGCAGACCTTCAACGACTGCGGCAACGTCGCGCTGCGTGCGGTCGCCCTGCGCTGACCCGGTTCGCCGGCTCTGCCCGGCAGGCCGGAGTAGCGTGGGCGCGGCGACGGCGACGAGGCGCGGGAGGCGGGCGTGACGGCGAGCGAGCAGGTGCTGGACAGCCCCGAGGGCTGGGTGGCCGACCACATCCGACGGTACGTCGAGACCGGCGGCGAGCAGGGGCACGAGTGGCGGCCGGGCGTCTTCACCCTGCTGCTGACCACCCGTGGCCGCCGCAGCGGCAAGTTGCGCCGGACCGCGCTGATCTACGGCCGCGACGGCGACGACTACCTGGTCGTGGCCTCGCAGGGCGGCGCGCCCCAGCATCCGGCCTGGTACCTGAACCTGCTCGCCGATCCCGAGGCCGAGGTGCAGGTGGGCGCGGAGACGTTCGCGGTGCGGACGCGGACCGCCGGGCCCGAGGAGAAGCCCCGGATGTGGCGGACGATGGTCGACATCTGGCCGGCGTACGACGACTACCAGACCAGGACCGACCGGGAGATCCCCGTGGTGGTGCTGGAGCGGGTCTGACCCTTACCCGTGAGGTAATCGTCGGGCCGGACTACGACCCGCGCCGCACGGCCGCCCAGCTGCGGGAAGCGGCCGCGGCGGCCGGCTGAGCCGGCGGGTGCGGGGTCCCGTTCCGGACGGGGCCCCGCACCCGTTCTCAGCAGGCGATCGGCTTCACCCAGGAGCACTCCAGCCCCTCTGGGGCGCGCGGCGCGTCGGGCGCCACCGGCGGCGCGACCCGCGCGGTGCTCACGCTCTTCTCGGTGTACGAGGCCAGCGCGATGGCGATCTGGTCCTCCAGCCCCTTCACCGACGAGGCCAGGTAGTTGTTGAGCACCACGGAGAAGGCCAGCACCCGGCCGTCGGCGTCGGTGACGTAGCCGGAGAGGCCGGAGACCCCGGTCAGGCTGCCGGTCTTGGCGTGCACGTTGTTCGCCGCCGGTGTGTTGCGCATCCGGCTGCGCAGCGTCCCGCCGACGAAACGCTCGGCGTTGCCGGCGATCGGCAGGGCGGCGTACCAGTCGGCGAACCAGGGCTCGGCGCGCACCGCGGCGAGCAGGGCGACGAACTCGGCCGGCGGGATGAGGTTGCGCCGGGACAGCCCGGAGCCGTCGCGCTGGCGCAGGGTGCCGGTGTTCATGCCGGTGTCGGCGACGTACTCGCTGATCGCGGTCAGCCCCGCCGACCAGGTGCCCGAGCCGGAGATGACCCGCCCGATCTCCTTGGTGAGCACCTCGGCGTGCCCGTTGTTGGACAGCTTCAGGAACGGCACCATCAGCTGGACCAGGGTCATCGAGTCGTGCCGGGCCACCGGTGCCGCGTCGTCCGGGGTGGCCCGGCCGAGCACGGTACGCCCGAGCACCCGCACGCCGTGGCGGCGCAGCGCGGCCCGGAAGACGTCGGCGGCGTACCCGGTCGGCTCCCAGACGGTCATCCAGTCGCTGGACGGGGCGTCGCCGACGGCGATCTGGCCGGTGACCACCACGGTGTTGGTGCCGTGCTCCCGTTCGAAGGTGATCGTGGTCTCGCCCTCGGCCACCGTCTCGGCCCGGTTGTCGATCCGCAGGTAGCCGTTGGGCGGCGTCATGGTGATCGTCGGCGGTGCGCCCGCGCTCGCGGCCGGGGCGGCGTGCACGATCACGGTGCCGGCGTCGTAGTCGGTGTCCGGGGCGACGGTCAGCGCCGAGACCTGCGCCGCGTAGTAGTACGACTCGTCGTCCCACGTCCAGTCCGGACCGAGCCGGGTGCGGTCGTAGCGGGTGTCGTCGGCGACCAGGTTGCCGGTCACCACCCGTACGCCGTCCGCGGCCACCTCGGCGGCGAGCGCGTCGTAGTCCGCGGCGAGCATCGTCGGGTCGCCGCCGCCGCGCAGGTAGAGGTCGCCGGAGACCAGCCCGGCCCGGCGCTGCCCGGTGGAGTGCACGTCGGTGGTGAACCGGTGCCCCGGGCCGAGCAGTTCCAGTGCCGCGGTCGAGGTGAGCAGCTTGGTGTTGGAGGCGGGGATCAGCCGGCGGTCACCGTTGCGGTCGTACAGGGTCTGCCCGGTGGCGGTGTCCACCACCACCACGCCCGCCTGCGCCCCGGTGAGCCGGGCGTCGGCGAGGATCGCGTCGATGGTGGCGTGCAGCCGGGTGGCCGCCGGGGTCGGCGACTCGGCGGTGGCGGGGAGGGCGCCGGTGGCGGCCGCGGTGGCGGCGAGCGTCGCCAGCGCCAGACTCCGGGTAAAGAGACGACGATGCATGCGTCGACGCTGTCATGGAGATTTCCGCCAGGCAAGACTCCCCGCCGAAAGTTTTTTCCGAATCTCGGTCCGGGTGCGGCGGGGCGGCGGCTGACCGGCCCCGGCCACCTCGGTCCCAGCGTAGGGCGCCAGCGGCGTTGGGGAGCGGAAACGCCGCAGGCGCGGGGGCGCTCCCACAGAGCCCGGTCTATTTGACGGACGCCCGCCCAGCGGGCACGGTGGGGGTGAGGGGGCCGCGCAATGCGCCCCGATTCGCCGGGCGACGACCGGTTCGCCATCAGGTGCGCGCTTCATGACTCCGCGCGACGTCCCACTTCCGAGAACCCACGAGGAGTTCCGCATGCTCACCATGACCGACAACGCCGTGATGGTCATCCGCGACCTCGCCCTCCAGCAGGACGTCGCCGAGGACGGCGGGCTGCGCATCGCGGCCGACACCGACGCCGGTTCGCTCAGCATCGAGCTGGTGCCGGAGCCGGCGCAGGGCGACAAGGTGGTCGACAACCAGGGGGCCCGTATCTTCCTCGACGAGGACGCCGCCGAACTGCTCGAAGACACCTCGGTCGACGCGACCGTCGATGACGAGGGCATCGTGCAGTTCGGCTTCACCGAGAGAGGGTGACTCAGCCGGCCCGGCGCGCCTCGCCGCCCCGGTGGGGCCGGGTGGGACGTCCGCGTTCCTCCTCGCCGCGCCACGGGCCGGGGCGCTGGTCCCGGGCCGGCCGGGTCAGCGTGGCCAGCACGTGCGCCAGGTGGTGCGATGTGCTCCACGCCGTCCAGTTGGTCGGCGAGCCCGCACCGGCCACCCGCCGGGCGCGGCGCAGCAGCTCGTGGTCGCCCCAGGAGACGCCGGCCCCGGCCGGCGGCCCGTGCGGCGCCGCCACCAGTGTGCGGCACAGGTCGGCGAAGCGCTCGTCGCCCCGGCCGCCCCGCCGCGACCAGCGGTAGACCCACCAGGCGCCGTCCGCCGTGTACCGCACCGTGGGGAACCGGTCACCCGGCCCCTCCCCGGCGGGCGACGCGGCGGCGACGCCGTAGTCGCCGTACCCGACGCCGAGGTCGGCGAGGCGCTGCCAGAGCAGCCAGTCCCAGCGGTCCAGGCGTACCGGCTCGTCGGTGGGGAGGCGGGACAGCGTCGGCGGCATCCCGCCGGCCGCCACGGTCACCGTGCGCCACGCGTGCCGGCGCGCCCAGTCCACCAACCGCCGCACCCGTGGCTCGGTCACCCGCAGGTCGGCCGGGCAGCAGACGTCGCCGGCGTCGATGAGCAGGTCGCACTGCTCCGGCACCAGCCGGCCGTACCGCCAGATCCGCTCCGCCGCGGCGGTGGTCGCGTCCGGCCCGGCCCGGTCCTGGCCGGCCCGCAGTCGGACCACGGCGCGCCGGGCGTACGCCTGCGCCGCGACCCCGTGCGCCACCAGCCGGCGGTCGCTGTCGGCCAGCCCGATCACCGGCATCACCGGTACGCCCCAGCGGACCAGCTCGGTCTCCGGCACCTCGGGCAGGGCGGAGACGTCGACCGCCGGGACGAGCCCGGCCGGCAGTCGGCCGAGCAGGTCGAGCGTGACCGGGTCGACTGTGGAGAGTTCGAGGACCGGAGCGAGCAGTGGAGCCACAGCGCCGTCCAGGTGGGACAGCGCCTCCAGCTCGCCCCGCCGGCTGGCGAGGATGGGGTGGTAGACCGGTTCCGCCACCCGACCCCGGTGGGCGGGCACCATACCTCAGCCTAGCCAGACATTCGCCTGTATCACAGGGCTGAACGGCCGGTGGTGACCGCAGACCGTTGTGGCCGACCGCCGATCGGCCCGGCCGAAGTCAGGGGTGGGCCGGCCGCTCACGACGTCGACCGGGGGCCCGGACGAGCACGTCGAGGTCCGCTTCGCCGGCCCGGGGGGCGAGGACGAACTGAGGGTGGTCTGCGTCGGCTCCCCGCCCGTGCCCCAACGCCGCCGCTGAGGCAACGACCGGCCGTTCCACCTGGCGGTGCTGACCTGAAAGCCCGGACACGGGCGCACGGCGCCGCCCGACCCCTGGGTCGTCACGTCGCCGCGCTCCGGCCGTCTCCCACCACCGCAGCCCTCCGGCGGTACGCCAGCGGGGACCTGGCTCGACAGCCGCTGGTACGCAGCCGTCAGTGTGGTCGATGCCCGTTGCGCGGGGCGGCAAACCTCGGGCGGGTGGGGAATCCCACCATCTGACAGTCCCGGCGTGACGGAGGCCCGGGCCGGGTATGAGCGCGTCATGGAGCATTTCACGATCGCGACCGTCGCCCAGAAGAGCCCGGACTTCCGCCGGGTGCTCTGGACCGGTGAGAAGACGCAGCTTGTGATCATGACCATCCCGCCGGGCGGTGAGATCGGTGAGGAGGTGCACGACGGGATCGACCAGATCCTGACCTTCGTCAGCGGTACCGGCGAGGCGCGGGTGGCGGGGGAGACCAGGGAGGTCGTCCAGGGCGACCTGGTGGTGGTGCCGGCCGGCACCAAGCACAACTTCGTCAACACCGGGCCGAACCCGCTGGTGCTCTACACCGTCTACGGCCCGCCGGAGCACGCCGACCAGGTGGTGCACCGGACGAAGGAGGAGGCCGACGCGGCGGAGGCGGCCGGCGAGGACGAGCCGCCGACGTCCTGACCGCCCCGGCGGCACGGTCCACCGGCCCCGCCGACCGGCCCGTTGACCCGGCCCGTTGACCGGCCTGAACCCGGTCGGTCCGGGTACCCGGGGCGGGTGGACCAGCCGCCGATCTCCGACTACGGGTTCCTCTCCGACTGTCGCTCCGGTGCGTTGGTCGGCCGGGACGGCTCGGTCGACTGGTGGTGCCCCGACCGGTTCGACGCGCCGTCGGTCTTCGGCCGGCTGCTCGACCCGGACGCCGGGTACTGGCGGCTGGCACCGCTCGGGCCGTCCCGGGTGGAGCGCGCGTACCAGCCGGACACGCTGGTGCTGCGGACGGTCCACCACACCCCCGAGGGGAGCGTTGCGGTCACCGACGCGCTCGCCGCCGAGGTGGGCGCCCGCGGTCACCAACTGGGCATGAACTCCCCGGCGGTGCTGCTGCGGGTGGTCGAGGGGCTCGGCGGGCGGGTCCGGATGGGGCTGGACTTCGCGCCCCGCCCCGAGTACGGCCTGCTCACGCCGTACCTGCACGAGAAGCCCGACGGTGCCGTGGTGACCGTCGCCGGCCCGGTGGCGCTGACCCTGCGCAGCAACGGGCCGGCGCTGCGCGCCGGGCGGGACCGGGTCCGCCAGGAGTTCGAGGTCACCGCCGGGGAGTGCGTCGGCTTCGATCTGGCGTACGCGCCGGTGCACGGCGACCGGCCGGCCCAGGTGGACCCGTTGACCGCGCTCGCCGAGACGGTGCAGGCGTGGCAGGCGTACCGGGGGATGCACCACTACGACGGTCCGTACGCCGAGCAGGTGCGCCAGAGCGCGACCGTGCTCACCGGTCTGACGTACACCCGCAGCGGCGCGGTCGCCGCCGCGCTGACCACGTCGCTGCCGGAGTGGTGCGGCGGCGACCGCAACTACGACTACCGCTACTCCTGGCTACGTGACTTCGCGATGACGATGCGCGCGTTCTGGGTGGCCGCCTGCCCGACCGAGGCGAACCGGCTCTTCGCCTGGGCGGCCCGCGCGATCGGCCGGGTCGGCGACGAGCCGGTCCCGGTGCTGTTCGGCCTGGCGGGGGAGCGGGACATCTCCGAGCGCGAGCTGGTGCACCTGCGCGGCTACGCGGGCAGCCGCCCGGTGCGGGTCGGCAACGACGCCTGGCGACAGCGGCAGCTGGACGTGCCCGGTGAGGTGATCTCGGCGGTCTGGCGGCTGCACGACTATCTCGGCGAGACCTTCGACGAGGAGCTGCGCGAGATGGTCGTCGGGCTGGCCGAGCAGGTCGCCGCGACCTGGCGGTTGCCGGATCACGGAATCTGGGAGACCCGGGACGGCGAGCGGCACCACCTGTCGTCCAAGGTGCTTAGCTGGTGCGCCCTGCACCGGGCGGTCCAGATGGCGCCCCGACTGGGTGAGCGGGCCGACCCACGGCGGTGGGCCGCGATCCGCGACGAGATCCGGGACACCGTGCTGCGCGACGGCTGGAACGACCGGGTCGGGGCGTTCACCGGTGTTTTCGGGTCGGCGGAGCTGGACGCCTCGGCGCTGCTGTTGCCGATCATGCAGTTCCTGCCCGCAACCGACCCCCGGATGCGCGCCACCATCGACGCGATCGAGCGGGAGCTGGGCGGCGACGAGGGCCTGGTACGACGGTGGCGCAGCGACCCGGCCGGTTTCGTGCTCTGCTCGTTCTGGCTGGTCGAGTGCCTGCTGTTGGCGGGCGAGGAGGGCCGGGCCCGGCGGCTGTTCGAGCAGGTGCTCGGGCACGCCAACGACCTCGGGCTCTTCGCCGAGCAGGTGGACCTGCGTACCGGCGCGCAGCTCGGCAACACGCCGCAGGCGCTGTCGCACATCGGGCTGATCAACGCGGCCTGGCGGTTCGCGGATCTGAGCGCCGGCTGACTGCCGCGACGAGATCCGACGGGTCAGGCCGCCACCACGGGTACGCCGGAGACGTCCACCGTCTCCGGATACTTCAGCCCCGCCCCGGTGTTCAGCACCACCACCCGCTCGCCGGCCCGGATCCAGCCGCCGGCGCGCAGGTGCCGGGCGGCGGTCAGGCAGGCCGCTCCCTCCGGGCAGAGCAGCAGCCCCTCCCGGCAGGCGAAGTCCCGCAGGTCGGCCAGGATCTCGGCGTCGTCGACGGCGAGCGCCGTGCCGCTGCTCTCCCGCAGCGCGGCCAGGATCAGCTCGTCGCCCAGCGGGGCGGGGACGGTGATGCCGAAGGCGACGGTGTGCGCGTCCGCCCAGGGTTCCGCCCGATCCTGTCCGGCGGCGAACGCCCGCACCACCGGGGCGCACCCGGTGGACTGCACCGCGACCAGGCGGGGCAGCTTGTCCTCCACCCAGCCCAGCTCACGCAGCTCGTGCATCGCCTTGTGGATGCCGATCAACCCGACCCCGCCGCCGGTCGGATAGATGATCACGTCGGGCACCTGCCAGCCGAGCTGCTCGACGATCTCGTACCCCATGGTCTTCTTGCCCTCCAGCCGGTACGGCTCGCGCAGCGTGCCCGCGTCGAAGACCGTCCCGCCCGAGTCGGCGACCAGCTTCGCCACCCACCGGCCGGCGTCGCCGATCAGCCCGTCCACCAGGCGCAGGTCCGCGCCCGCGGCCAGGCACTCCCGCCGGCAGATGGTCGGCGCGTCCAGCGGCATGGCGATGGTCGCGCCCATGCCCGCCCGGGCCGCGTACGTCGCCCAGGCCGCCCCCGCGTTGCCGTTGGTCGGCATGGCGATCCGCTCGACGCCCAGCTCCCGGGCGCGGCTCACCCCCACCGCCGCGCCGCGCGCCTTGAACGACCCGGTCGGCGTCAGCCCCTCGTCCTTGACGATCAGGTCCGGAATGCCGATCTCCGCCCCGTACGCCGGCGCGCGCAACAGCGGCGTCCAGCCCTCGCCCAACGTGGTGACGTGCCGCTCGTCGGCCACCGGCAGCACCTCGCGGTAGCGCCACAGGTCGGCCGGGCGCAGGCCGAACCGCTCCGGCGTCACCGCCTCGGCCACCGCCGCGAGGTCATAGCGGGCCAGCAGCGGCGAGCCGCACCCACACAGGTTGGCCGGTCGGTCGGCGTCGTGCTCCCGTCCGCAGCGCGGGCACTCCAGGTGGGTCAGGTACACGATGCTCCTCGCCGTCAGCCTGCCTCGATGCTCAGCCAGCGGCGGCTGCGTCGGCCCGGCTCGTAGCCCGAGTCCAGCCGCTTGGCCACCACCCCGGGCAGCCCCTGCCCGCGGGCCGTGTCCAGCGCCTCGGCGCCGGTGCCGGGGAACCACGGCGGAGTCTGCCAGTGCGGCCCGGCCAGCGCCAGACCGTCGAGCAGCTCCCGGCGCTGCGCGTACGGCACGTCGAGGCTGGCCACACCCTCCAGCCAGAGCAGATCGAAGAGCAGGAACTGCGCGTCGGCGGCGGCCCGCTTCGGCCGGGCCGGGCGGACCCGGCCGGCGGGATCGATCCGGACCAGGACGCCGTCCAGCACGGCCTCCGTCGGGGCCAGCGCCTCGGCCATGTCCCGCAACCAGGGGTACGCCCCGGTGACGTCCTCGTCGGTCTCCGACAGCAGCCGCAGCCGGCCGCCGGAGACGTACGCCATCGCCCGTACGCCGTCCCAGCGCAGCTCGTAACCCCACTCCGCGCTGTCGCCGGGCAGTCGGCCGGACGGGGTGGGGTGCATCGGGCGGACCAGCTCCGGCATGCTCGTCCAGCCGGGCGGGGGCGGGTCGGTACGGCGGACCATCCAGTCCCGCCCGTCGCGGCCGCCGGTGGCGAAGAGGACGTACCGGCCGCTGGTGCGGGCGCCGTGCAGCACCACGATCACCTCGTCGTCGCGCCACTTCTCGCACTGGTAGGTGCCCCGGTCGTGCACGGTCATCGTTCCGCCGCCGTACTCGCCGGCCGGGATCTCGCCGTGGAAGTCGAGGTACTCCATCGGGTGGTCCTCGGTGTGCACGGCCAGGTGGTTGCGCGCGGTGTCCCGGGGCAGGCCGCGCGGCACCGCCCAGGAGGCGAGCACCCCGTCGCGCTCCAGCCGCAGGTCCCAGTGCAGCGCGCGGGCGTGGTGCTGCTGGATCACGAACCGGGCCTCGCCGGCCTGCCGCCGCCGCCGGCGCGGCCGCTCCGGCGGCACCGGTTCCGGGGTACGCGCCGCGTCCCGCTTGCGCCGATACTCCTCCAGACGGTCCGCCACACCGGCATTCTCCGGCAAACCGCCCGGCTCCGCCGGTTGCCCGGTTCCGGGGCATGTCACCGGCGATCACGGGTAGAACGGTCCGTATGGACCCGCACCTCAACCAGCCCACCGCGCTGCTCCCCGGCGACGTCCGGATGCCACTGCTCGGCTTCGGCACCTGGCAGGCCAGCGGCCAGGCTGGTTACGACGCCGTGCTGGCCGCCCTCGACGCCGGCTACCGGCACATCGACACCGCCACCATGTACGGCAACGAGGAGGAGGTCGGCCGGGCGATCAAGGAGAGCGGACTGCGCCGCGAGGACATCTTCATCACCACCAAGCTGCCGCCGGACCGGGTGGGGCGGGAACGGGAGACGATCGAGGCCAGCCTGCGCGCGCTCGACACCGATCACGTCGACCTCTGGCTGATCCACTGGCCGCCGTCCTCGCCGGCCGACAGCATCCCCGTGTGGCGGGAGCTGCTGGCGGCCCGGGACGAGAACCTGACCCGGGCGGTCGGGGTGAGCAACTACAGCACCGCGCTGATCGACGAGCTGATCCAGGCCACCGAGGAGAACCCGGCGGTCAACCAGATCCGCTGGAGCCCGTCGCTGTACGACCGGCAGCGCCACGTCGAGCACCGCGACCGGGGCGTCGTGCTGGAGGGCTACAGCCCCTTCAAGACCAGCGACCTCTCCGATCCGGTACTGACCCGGATCGCTGCCGCGCACGACGTGTCGCCCGCCCAGGTCGTGCTGCGCTGGCACATCGACCACGAGATCGTGGTCATCCCCAAGTCGGTGACCCCGGAGCGGATCAGGGCCAACGCCGATGTCTTCGATTTCTCGCTGACGGCCGAGGAGATCCGCGACATCGACGCGCTCGGCGGCTGACCGACGCTTCAAGGGGTGGGAAGGGGCGTGGCCGAGCGGTCACGCCCCCCCCGTTGTTTCGGCAAGGGTCACGCGCGCGAGCAGGCCACCCCGTTGAGCGAGAAGCTCGTCGGCGACGAGTACGCCCCGCTCAACGTCCCCTGATACCCGAAGTTCGCGGTACCTCCGGGAGCGATCGACCCGTTGAAGCCGACGTTCCGCGCACTCACCGCGGACCCGCTCTGCGTGACGGTCGCGTTCCACGCGTTGGTGACCTGCTGCCCGGCGGGCAGGTTGTAGGTCAGGTTCCACCCGTTGATGGTGCTGGAGCCGCGGTTGGTGATCGTCACGTCGGCGGTGAAGCCGTTGTTCCAGGCGTTCGGCGTGTACTTCACCGCGCATCCGCTACCCGGCGGCGGGGTGGTCGGCGGGGGAGTGGTCGGCGGGGTGGTGGAGCCGCCGCCGTTGACGCTGGCCGAGAAGGAGGTCACTCCAAGCCCGGCGCCGCCCTGCCACGGCTCGAAGCCGGCCTGGATGCTGGTCAGGTACCAGCTGCTGGTGATCGCGCCGCGGTTCTTCACGTCGTTGATGAAGTCCAGCACGCTGAAGTTCATGCTCGTGATCGGCGACGGCGCGACGTACGAGATGACGTTGTTGGAGCCGTTGCTGCCTCGCCAGACCTCCCAGGTCCGGCCGACGAGGGTGGTCGTCCCGACCGGCGAGCCGATCGGCTGGATCGGGCCCTGGCGGTTGAGCCAGATCATGATTTCCATCTGGTTCACCCCGTCCTTCTTCGGCGTCGGGTCGAGCCAGATGTCGTACGAGGCGTTGTAGCTGGCCCCGCTGACGTACTTGTAGGTGATGCTGCTGGTGGCGCTGCTGAGCTGGCTGACCTGGATCGGCAGGTTGGTGCCGGGGGAGCAGTTGGTGTAGTGGCAGCCGAAGAAGACCGACGGGTACGCGGTGGGGGCGCCGTTGGTGGGGTTGCTGCCGTTCTGGGTGGTGATCTCGAAGCCGGTGCTGGTGACGTTGATGCACTGCTGGGCGGTGGTGCCCCAGCGGTTGTTCTGCACGACGTACCGGTTCTGGATCACGGTGGAGCCGAACTGCTCGCAGATCTGGGTGTCGGCTGAGGCCGTGCCGCCGAGCGCGACGGCGACCAGCGATCCGGCGGCCAGCAGGCCGGCGGCGGCGATGGCGCGGAGTGGACGTTTCATCATGCTCCTCGGGAGGCCGGCGTGGGGGCGCCGGACGGGACGGGGAGGGGCGCGGGAGCGCTCCCATATCATTCGACACATTTACATGTCTGCAACAGGAGTGCAACCGGACCGGCTTGCTGAACCCGACCCGGACGGCGGAGGGCGATGCGGTGGAACTTCGACGCCGCTTCCGCATCGCGCCATCGCGAGCGGGCGAAGCCGCAGCTCAGCCGGGAGTGGGAGGCGTCGCCGTACCGGGGGATGGGGGGTCCGCCGGGCGGAGACGTGAATCCCTTGCACGAATGGGAGCGTGGGTCCGACGAGCGGTACCGCCAGGGCCGATCAGGCCTACCGTGTGTCGATCGCGCGGAGTAGTGTCTTGCCTCCAACGCGTGCCGATCCCCCCTCCGGAGGCGTACACCACCATGGGTGGCTCCCCCCTGCGCATCCTTGTCGTCGGCGCGGGCATCGCCGGTCTGGCCGTCGCCCGGGCGCTGCGGATGGCGGGTTTCCGGCCGGACGTCACCGAGAAGCTGCCCCCGAACGAGCTGGTCGAGACCGGCCTCTATCTGCCCGGCAACGCCGACCGCGCGCTGCGCCGGCTCGACCTGGACGGCCCGGTCCGCCGGCTCGGCCAGGTGATCCACCGCCAGTGTTTCCTGGACGCGGCGGGCGAGCCGCTCTGTGAGGTGGATCTCGACGCGCTCTGGTCCGGCGTCGGCGAGTGCCGGGCGCTGCTCCGGCGCGACCTCTACCAGGTGCTGCTCAGCGGCGCCGGCGGCGCGGTGCGACACGGCGCCGAGGTCAGCGCCGTCGAGCTGCTGCCGGCCGGCGTCGGGGTCACCTTCACCGACGGTACCGGCGGCGAGTACGACCTGGTGATCGGTGCCGACGGGCCCCGTTCGGCGGTACGTTCCCTGGCCGCGCTCGGCGGGCCGCCCCGCCCCGCCGGCCAGGTGGTCTACCGCAGTGTGGTGCGTGACGGTCCGGAGATCGCCGACTGGACGGCCCTGCTCGGGCAGCGCGCCGGCTTCCTGGTGGTGCCGATCGGCGCGGGCCGGCTGTACTGCTACGCCGACGAGGCCGGCACGGTCGTCCCGGCCGATCCGGGCGCGCGGCTGCGCGAGCTCTTCGGGGAGTACGGCGGACCGGTGCCCGCGGTGCTGGACGCGCTGCGCGACGTCCAGGTGGGGCTCACCGACGAGGTCGAGCTGGGCCGCTGGCACCGCGGGCGGGTGCTGCTCGTCGGCGACGCGGCCCACGCCACCGCGCCGACCCTGAGCCAGGGCGCGGCGATGGCGTTCGAGGACGCGGTGGTGCTCGCCGAGTCGCTGACCGCGGCCGGCAGCGTGGAGGCGGCGCTGGTGGCGTACGAGAGTCGCCGCCGTCCGCGTACCCGATGGGTGCGGGACCGGACCCGCGACCGTAACCGGACCCGGGACGTGCCGCCGGCGCTGCGCGACCCGCTGCTGCGCGGGCGCGGCGGTCGAATCTTCCGCGAGCACTACCGGCTGCTCGTCGACCCGCTGTAGAGCGGCCCTCCATCCTGCCGCACCACCCCGAGCGGCGCACCCACCTGCCGGGGACTATCCTCCTTGCGGATGACGGCTCGCAGATAGAAGCGCGTGCCGAGCGGGACAACCGAGAACCGGAGGCCATTCGTGACCACCGTCGCACCCAAGCCGGTCGTGACCCGGCCATGGCCGGTCCGAGAGCCGGTCAAGGGGTCGGCCATCGCGCGGCTGCTGCGCACCACGGACGCGAAGCAGATCGGGATCATGTACATGGTCACCGCGTTCGTGTTCTTCATGATCGGTGGCCTGATGGCCCTGATCATGCGTGCCGAGCTGGCGCGGCCGGGCCTGCAGTTCCTGTCGCCCGAGCAGTACAACCAGCTGTTCACGATGCACGGCACGATCATGCTGCTGTTCTTCGCGACGCCGATCGTGTTCGCCTTCGCGAACTACGTCGTGCCGCTGCAGATCGGCGCCCCTGACGTCTCCTTCCCCCGGCTCAACGCCTTCGCCTACTGGCTCTACCTCTTCGGTGGCACCATGGCGACAGCCGGCTTCATCAGCCCGGGTGGCGCCGCCGACTTCGGCTGGACCGCCTACACCCCGCTGAGCACGGTCGAGCACTCGCCGGGCGTCGGCGCCAACATGTGGGTCGTCGGCCTGGCCATCTCCGGTCTGGGCACGATCCTCGGCGCGGTCAACCTGATCACCACGATCCTGACCCTGCGGGCCCCGGGCATGACGATGTTCCGGATGCCGATCTTCACCTGGAACATGCTGGTCACCAGCCTGCTGGCGATCCTGGTCTTCCCGCTGCTGGCCGCCGCGCTCTTCGCGCTCGCCGCCGACCGGCTGATGGGCGCCCACGTGTACGACCCGGCCACCGGCGGGCCGATGCTCTGGCAGCACCTGTTCTGGTTCTTCGGCCACCCCGAGGTGTACATCATCGCGCTGCCGTTCTTCGGCATCATCAGCGAGGTCATCCCGGTCTTCTCCCGTAAGCCGATCTTCGGCTACAAGGGTCTGGTCGCCGCGACCATCGCCATCGCCGCGCTGTCGATGAGCGTCTGGGCGCACCACATGTTCGGCACCGGTCAGGTCCTGCTGCCGTTCTTCAGCTTCCTGAGCTACCTGATCGCCGTGCCCACCGGTATGAAGTTCTTCAACTGGATCGGCACCATGTGGCGGGGCCAGATCACCTTCGAGACGCCGATGCTCTTCTCGATCGGCTTCCTGGTGACCTTCCTCCTCGGTGGCCTCACCGGTGTGCTGCTGGCCAGCCCGCCGCTCGACTTCCACCTGCACGACTCGTACTTCGTGGTGGCGCACTTCCACTACGTGCTCTTCGGCACGATCGTGTTCGCCGTCTTCGCCGGCATCTACTTCTGGTTCCCGAAGATGTTCGGCCGGATGCTCGACGAGCGACTCGGCAAGATCCACTTCTGGCTGACGATGATCGGCTTCCACACCACGTTCCTGGTGCAGCACTGGCTGGGCAACGAGGGCATGCCGCGTCGGTACGCCGACTACCTGCCCAGCGACGGCTTCACCACGCTGAACACGATCTCCACGATCGGCGCGTTCATCACCGGTATCTCGACCCTGCCGTTCATCTGGAACTGCTGGAAGTCGTACAAGACCGGCCCGGTGGTCGAGGTCGAGGACCCGTGGGGCCACGGCAACTCGCTGGAGTGGGCGACCACCTCCCCGCCGCCCCTGCGCAACTTCGACCGGATGCCGCGGATCCGCTCCGAGCGGCCGGCCTTCGACCACAAGTTCCCGCAGCTGGCCGCCGGCCACAGCCTGGCCGGTCCGCCGGAGGGCGGCTCCAAGCCGCTCACCAGCGAGTCCGACGGTGGCGCCAGCTACCGCGAGGACACCGCGAGCAACATCGACCGCTGACGCGCCGCACGCGACACCGATGACGGGCGCCGCACCCCACCAGGGGTACGGCGCCCGTCGCCGTTTGGGCTCGCACCGGCGTCGGTCGTGGCGTTCCGGTCTGGCGGCGCTCGGTTGCCCGTCGTCTGGGCGGCGCTCGGCTGGCTGGTCGGTCTCGGCGGCGGCATCTGCCCCGGTTCCGGGCTCGGCTCTCCTGGCGCCGGCCCCGCGTCGGGAACAGCTGGTCCGCTTGACCCCGGCTCGCCGGCGACGGCGGAATCTGGGCGGGTGGATCGTGGATCGTCACACCCGCCGGAGGCGGATGCGCTCGTGAGCGATATACCTGAGAGGCATATTTATGCCTCTCAGGTATATCGCTCATCGGGTATGTGTCCGACCGCCGCGACACGCCGATCCCTGACCCCGACCACCCGGCTGCGGGTCTGCCTGGCTTGGGTCATCCGATCGCTGGTCTGCCCGACCGGCCCGATCGCCCGGCTGTCGGGTCGCTGGCCTGCTCGATCGCTGGCCTGCTCGATCGCTGGCCTGCCCGACCGCTGGCCTGCCCGACCGGCGGCCTGCCCGACCGCCGGGGCCGCCGGCCTGCCCGACCGCCGGGCTGCCGGCCTGCGCCAGCGCGAGGCCGCCGGGCACCGGGGCTGCCGGGCACCGGGGTTGCCGGGCACCGGGGTTGCCGGGCACCGGGGTTGCCGGGCACCGGGGCCGCCGGGCACCGGGGTTGCCGGGCACCGGGGTTGCCGGGCCGCCGGGCCGCCGGGCCGCCGGGCCGCCGGGCAGGGTGCGAGAGCGGTGCCGGATCGCCCGGCGGACGGCGGGGTCACGTGGTGGCGGGGGCCAGGTCGGCGGCGTCGGCCACGTCGGACACGGCGGCGGTCTCGCGGCGATGGCGCAGCTCGACGGGGAGCACGGCCAGCGTCACCGCCAGCCCGATCGCGCCGGTGACCGCGAAGCCCCACAGCGGTAGCGAGGCGTCGATCACCACGCCGGCGAGCGGCGCGCCGAGCGCGATGCCGACAGTGACGGCGGAGCCGTGCAGGCCCATCGCCTCGCCCCGGACGCCCGCCGGGGCGAGCCGGCTGACCGCGTCGGAGGTCGCCGCGATGGTCGGGGCGCAGAGCGCGCCGGCCGGGATGAGGGCCAGGCAGAGCAGCCACCAGTGGCTGCCGCCGAGCCCGACCGGGATGGTGCAGAGGCTCAGCGCGGCGGTGAGCGCCAGCGGCGAGAACGAGCGGCGGACCGCCCCGTACGCGAAGCCACCGATCAGCGAGGCGACCGCCCACATGGTGAGCACCGCGCTGGTCCAACCGACCTCCCCGCTGGCCCGCAGCACGGCGACCACCGCGACGTCGGTGCCGCCGAGGACCAGGGTCGCCGCGCTGCTGACCGCGAGCACGGCCAGCATCCGGGGGGTGAGCCATTCCCGGCGGGGCGTGCGGGGCTGCGGGCCAGCCGGCTCGTCCGCGCTGCGGGTGGGTGGGTTGAGCAGCCAGAACGCGACGCCCGAGGCGACCACGCCGGCACCGACCGCCCAGAGGGTGGTGCGCGCCGAGACGGTGGTGGCCAGCGCCACGGCGAGCGCGGGCCCGACCATGAACGACAGCTCGACGGACATCGAGTCCAGTGCGTACGCGGGACGTCGCCGGTCCTCCGGGGCGAGCGCGGCGATGGACTGCCGGATCACCGAGAAGATCGGCAGGGCGAGCAGGCCGGCGAGGAACGCGGCCGGCAGCAGCACGGGCAGCGAGAGCGTCGGCGCGCTCGCCCAGAACACCGCCTCGGTGACGGTGGTCACGGCGACCACCGGGCGCAGCCCGCGCCGGTCGACCAGGCGGCCGAGCAGCGGCGAGCCGAGCGCCGCCCCGACGGTCATCGCGGCCCCGACCAGGCCGGCGGCGCCGTAGCCGCGGCCGAGGTCGAGCACCACGAAGAAGGTGAGCGTCACCCCGGTCGCGGTGAGCGGGATGCGGGCCAGCACGGACACCAGCAGCAACGACCGGAGCCCGGGCAGGGCCAGCGCTTGCCGGTAAGGCGTCAAGTTCATGATGGTCCGTACCTCCGGCGGCCATCCTCAGCCGGAGATACGACATCGGCAAGCGATTACCGGCTCAAGCGTCCCTGATCACAGGCTCGCCCCGCAGGGTGACGCCGGCGCCGTCCATCGCCCGCAGCGCCACGTCGAGGGTGTTCCGCGCGACGGCGGCGGTGAGGTCGAGCAGCACGGTGGTGGCGAAGCCCTCCCGGGCGGCGTCCAGCGCCGTGGCCCGGACGCAGTGGTCGGTGGCGATCCCCACCAGGTCGACCCGGTCCACGTCGTGCCGGCGCAGCCAGTCGGCGAGGCACTCGCCGTCGTCGGCGTGCCCCTCGAAGCCGGAGTACGCCGCGGCGTACTCGCCCTTGTGGAAGATCATCTCGACCCGGTCGGTCTCCAGGTCGGGGTGGAACTCGGAACCGGCGGTGCCGACGACGCAGTGCCGGGGCCACGAGTCGACGTAGTCCGGCGGATCGCCGAAGTGCGCGCCCGGGTCGACGTGGTAGTCCTTGGTGGCGACCACGTGGTCCCAGCGGTCCGGCTCGGCGGCGAGCAGCCGGGAGACGCCGGCCGCGACCCCCGCGCCGCCGGCGACGGCGAGAGACCCGCCCTCGCAGAAGTCGTTCTGCACGTCCACGATGATCAAGGCGTTGGCCATCGGAGTGACTCCTTCGTCAGCTTGCCGGGACGACGGTGACCGGCACCGCCGGGTCACCGCCGGAGAGCTTGAGCCCTTCCCACGGGATGGAGATCAGGCACTGCCGCAGGTGCTCCCGCGACTCGTCGAGCGAGGGCAGCGCGACCGGCTCCCCGTCGACGATGAAGGAGCGCTGGAGCAGCCGGTCGTTGGGCTGCCGGTCCGGCACGCCCTGCGGCACGATGATCTCCTCGGTGGCGGTGCCGGTGGGCTTGTGCCGGCGTACCGCGACCTTCCGGCCGCCGATGGTGGCCTTGTGCTCGGAGCGCTTGACCACCGGCCGCCCGTCCACCTCGACCAGCTTGTAGACCAGTCCGACGGTGGGCGCGCCGGAGCCGGTGACCACGGCGGTGCCGGCGCCGTACATGTCCACCGGCTCGGCGGCGAGGGCGGCGATGGCGTACTCGTCGAGGTCACCCGAGACGATGATCTTCGTTTCGGTGGCGCCGAGCGAGTCGAGCAGTTCCCGGGACTGCTGGGCGATCACCGCCAGGTCGCCCGAGTCGATCCGGATCGCCCGCAGCTCCGGCCCGGCCACCTCGATCGCGTTGCGGATGCCCCGGCTGATGTCGTACGTGTCGACCAGCAGCGTGGTGTCCTTGCCCAGCGTGGCGACCTGGGAGGCGAACGCCGTCCTCTCGTCGTCGTGCAGCAGGGTGAACGCGTGCGCCGCGGTGCCGGCGGTGGGGATGCCGTAGCGCCGGCCGGCGGCGAGGTTGGAGGTGAACCGGAACCCGGCCAGGTACGCCGCCCGCGCCGCCGCCACCGCCGCCTCCTCGTGGGCCCGCCGGGAGCCCATTTCGATCAGGGTGCGGCCACGGGCGGCGGTGACCATCCGGGCGGCGGCGGCGGCCACCGCGCTGTCGTGGTTGAGCACCGACAGCACCAGCGTCTCCAGCACCACGCACTCGGCGAAGCCGCCGGAGACGGTGAGGATCGGTGAGCCCGGGAAGAAGAGTTCGCCCTCGGCGTACCCGTCGACGTCGCCGGTGAAGCGGTAGCCGGCCAGCCACTCGGCGGCCCGGTCGTCCACCACGCCGGTGCGGCGCAGGAAGTCCACCTCGTCGGCGTCGAAGCGGAAGTCGCGGATCAGGTCGACCAGCCGGCCCGTCCCGGCGACCACCCCGTAGCGCCGCCCGGCGGGCAGCCGCCGGCTGAACACCTCGAAGGCGCAGCGGCGTTCGGCGGTGCCGTCCCGGAGGGCGGCGCTGACCATGGTCAGCTCGTAGTGGTCGGTCAGCAGCGCGGGGCGAAGGGTGCTCACCGACCCAGCCTAGAGTTCACGCCGGTTCCGTGCCGTCGTGGCCCGTGATCGACCGCAGCGCCGCCGGCAGCTCCGCCCGCCCGGTGATGCCCAGCTTGCTGTAGACCCGCTGGAGGTGGTTCTCCACCGTGCGGGTGGAGAGGAACAGCCGCTCGGCGATGGCCCGGCTGGTCACGCCGGCGGCGGCCAGCGTGGCGATCTGCCGTTCCCGGTCGGACAGTGCCGGTCGCAACGCCTCCAGCGCCGGTGTGCGGATCTGGTCGCAGCCGCCGAGCAGGCCCGCGAGCCGCTCGTGGGCGGCGCCGGCCGAGGCAGAGCGTTCCCGGCGCAGCTCGCGCAGCGCGGTCGCGGTCGCCTCGGCGGCCCAGACCGGCAGGTCGAGCGCGGCGAAGCCGTCGGCCACCGCCAGCAGTTCGGCGTCGTCACCGGCGACGGTGGCCCGGGCGTACCGGGCCAGCAGCGGCGGCAGCACCCCGTCGACCTGCTCGGAGAGCTCACCCAGCCGTTGCGCGACGGTGCGCCGGCTGCCGTCGGTGCAGGTCGGGCCGACCGGGGCCGTCGCCTGCCCGAGCCGGACCAGGTCGTGCAGGACCAGCACCTCGTGCCCGGCGAAGCCGTCGGCGCGGAGCCGGTCGGCCAGGTCGCCCAGGTGCTTGGTGGCCCCCGGCAGGTCGCCCCCGGCCGCCAGCACCGTCCCGCGGGCCTGCTCCAGCCAGGGGTAGAGCACCACCATGCCGGGCGCGTGCGTCCGGTCAGCCTCGGCCATCGCCTCGGCGGCGTGCTCGGCCTCGCCGCGCAGCGCCGCCGCCTGGGCCCGTTCGGCCTGCGCCAGCCCGGCGTAGACGCGGCTGGTGGCCAGCACCGCGCAGGCACCGAGGCTGACCTTGAGCGCCTCGCCGCTGCGGCCGCGCAGCCGGGCCGCGTACGCCTGGAGGATCGCCAGGTAGCCGGTGCCGAGCCGGAAGTCACCGGCCCCGGCCAGGTCGGCGAACTCGTCGGCGACGATCGCGTCGATGCCGGCCAGGTCGCCGGCGAGGGCCAGCCGGGTGCCCCGGGCCAGTTCCATCGCGAGCTGGAGGTAGGGCATGTCGCTGCGCCAGTGCGGCGCTTCCGCCGCCACCCGGGCGATCGCGCTCGCGCTGCTGCGGAACTGCCCCCGCGCCGCGTCCAGGTGGGCGATGGTGCAGCGGGCCAGCTCCCGCGCCGCCACGCTGGCGGCCGGGCGGTCCAGCACCGACCGGGCGAGCCGGAGCGCCGCTGTGCCGTCCAACCCGTGCAGCCGCATGATCGCCTCGAAGGCGCGGACCCGCGCCTGGTCACCCGGGTCGGTCAGGGCCGTGCCCGCCTGGGCGATCTCCTCCACGGTGGACTCCCGGCTGAGTCCCCAGTAGCTGACCATGCCGCGCACGGTCAGCCATCGGCTGCGCCGCCGGTCGCAGTCGATCTCGCCGGCCACCGCGTCGAGCACCCGGATCGCCTCGTCGGGCCGGTCGGCGAACATCAGGATGGTGGCGAGCAGCTCCGCGGCGTCGAAGCCGCCGCCGGCCTCGAGCGCCGCGCGGGCCAGCCGGGTCGCCAGGGGTACGTCGTACCGGGCGAATGCCTGGGCGGCCGCGCCGAGCAGCAGCGTGGCGTCCTGGGCGGTGCCGGAGTCCAGCCGCCACACCGCGACCCGGAGCAGGTCGCCCCGGCGCCGCGCGCGGACCAGCTCCAGCAGCTCCGCCAGGCGGGCCTGCAGCCGCCGGGTGCGGGTGACCGGGCAGCGGCGGCGCATCATCTCGCCATAGAGGGGGTGGGCCAGCCGGACGTCGAGCCGCCGGTCGTCGCGGACCATGGTGATCAGGCCACGCTCCTCGGCCAGTTCCACGTCGGCCTGCTCGGCGGCCTGGTAGAGCAGGTGCAGGCCGAGCGGTTCGCCGAAGGCGACCAGCTCCACCACGGCGCGCACCCCCGGCTCCAGCCGCCCGATCCGGGTGTCGATCAGGTCGGTGAGGCTGGGGGCCAGCTCCAGCCGGCCGGTCCAGCGCCAGACGCCGTACTGGCGGTCCAGCTCACCGCCGCCGGCGGCGGCCAGCACCAGCTCGCGCAGCAGCAGCGGGTTGCCGGCGGAGAGCCGGAACAGCCGGTCCGCCGAGCCGGCGTCGACCGGACCGTCCAGGATGGCCGCGAGCAGGTTGGCCGTCTCGGCCGGACCGAGCGGGGCGAGTTCGAAGTGCTCGACCAGGTCGTCGGTCCACAGCGCCCGGATCGGCAGCGGCACCTGCTCGCCGTTGCGCAGCGTCCCCAGGATGGTGGTGTTCTCCTGGCGGGCGAGCAGGTGGACCAGCGCGGCCGACGGCGGGTCGAGCAGGTGGGCGTCGTCGATGGCGAGCACGATCCGCCGCCCGGCGGCCTGCTCCTGCAACACCTCGACGCCCCAGCGCAGTACGCCGGCGGGGGAGAGCCCCTGTGGCTGCTCGGCGGGGAGCACCTGGGCCAGCCCGCCGAACGGCAGCGCCGCGGTGGCGGTGCTGGCCGCCACGTACCAGATCGCGTAGCGGTCGGCGGGCAGCGCGCTGACCCCCTCGCGCAGCAGCCGGCTCTTGCCGATGCCGGCGTGGCCGCTGAGGATGAGCCCGCGCCCCTCGGCTCCGTCCACGGCCGAATGCAGACGGTCAAGTTCATCCGTTCGGCCGACGAAGCCCCACCGACTCATCGGTGCAGCATATCGACGGAAATCCGTCCGCGTGCACACCGTCACGCTGCGAAGTTGAGTAATCTCGTCGTTACCGGTGAGTATCCGCGGTTTTCGGTGCCGGGGGGTGTCGGACGTACCCTTCCGGAATCCGGATGCCACCGCACCGGATGTCCATGCGGGCTGCTCACCGCCGCCCGCCCGCCAGCCACGGGAGCCGCCGATGAAGCCCGGTCCACTCCCCGGGGTCGACGTGCCCGGCGGTCCCGGCGGGGCGGCCGAGCTGCCCCGCTGCGGTCCGCTCCCCGCCCGCCTGGGGGTCACCGAGCCCGGCGCCGACGAGCCGCTGGCGGTGGTCGCCGCCGGTCCGGCCGCCGCGGCCCGCCGCGAGGTGCTCGCCGCCCTGCTCGGCGTCGCCTCCGGCATGCTCGACGTGCCGGCGGGCAGTTGCCTGCTGGTCCGGCACGCCCGGGTCGCCACCCGCGCGGCGTACGTGCCGGGCTACCGGCAGCCTCACTCCTACGGCGCCGACCAGGCGGCCGCCGGCCCGGCGCTGGCCCGCCCGCCGCGCCGGGTCGAGCTGAGCCTGCCCGAGCCGCTGCTGCGTCACTTCGCCGTGCTCGACACGCCGGACACGGACACCCTCGGGGTCGCCGGCGGCCGGATGCTCCTGGACGCGGTCGGCCGCGGCGGCGCGCTGCTCTACGTCATCGGCGCCGACCAGGCCTTCACCGGCGCGGAGCTGCACCTGCTGGCCGAGGTGGCCCGGGCCCCGGTCGAGGTCTTCTTCGTGGTCACCCCCGGCGCGGGCGGCTGGGCCCCGGCCGAGGCGGCGGGCGGGACGGACGACACGGAGGCGCCCGTCCCGTCGCCCCGCGACGCGTCAGCCGAGGCGCCGGCCCTGCTGGACCCGGCGGAGGTCAGCGTCGAGGCGCACCGGGCGGCCCTGCTCGCCGCCGTGCCCGCCCTCGCCGGCGCCCGCTGGTTTCCGGTGCACCGGGCCGAGCATCCCGGCCTGCGCCGGGCCCTGGTCGGCTGGGCCGCCGACGAGGGGCTGCGCCGGGCC
>NZ_JAGPYL010000075.1:0-33298 GCF_018070095.1 Micromonospora sp. U56 | reverse complement strand
TGCACGCCGGGGTGGCCCAGGTCGGCCAGCGGCTCGCCGCCCAGGGCCAGCGGCTGGACCAGCTCGGCGAGGCGATCGGTCTTCCGCCGGCCACCGCGTCCGCTCCGGACGGGCCGGATGCCGCCGTCGCTGGGCCCCCGGTCGACCCCGGCGCCGTCGACCCGGACGCCGACCCGGACGCCGACCTGGACGCCGACCCGGGCGTCGTGCTGGAGGAGGCCCGCCGGCTGGTCGACGAGGCCGACCTGCGGACCCGGGAGGTCGAGGCCCTCGCCGCCCGGCCGGAGCTGCTGCCGACCTGGTCCCCGGCGGCCCGGGCGGTGGCCGTCTACGTCGCCTGCGCCGCCGCGGGCGTGCTGCTCATGCTGGTCCTGGTGGTCGCCTCCGGCGTGGGGCTGGTCAGCGGCTTCACCCTGGGCGCCTGGATCTGCGCCGGGCTGCCGGTGCTCTCCTTCGCCGCCGGCTGGCTGATCCTCGGCCGCTGGGGGCGGTCCGCCCTGGCCACCGTGGAGCCGCCCCGGTTCGTCCCGCTCGGCTTCGTCATCTGCGTCGCGCTGGTGCCGACCGCGTACTGCGCCAGCCTGCTGCTCGTCCGTTTCCTGCGCTGACCGCGCCCGGCCCGGGGGCAGAGCGTGCAGCGTGGCGTCGTGGTGCGCCAGCCGAGTCCGCGCCGCCCGCTGCTCGTCGCACGGCTCGGGCCGTCCGCAACTCCGGCACACCCCGGTGTACGCCTCCGTGCGGTGCTGGGAGATGATCCGCCGCGCGTCGGCAGCCTGCTCGGCCGCGTACCTGCGCAGGTCGGAGCTGTTCACGGGCTGCCCTCGCCGCCGGTGGTGGCCGCGCTGTGGGTGGCCTTGACCAGACGGGCGAAGCGGACCTCGGTGCAGGGGTAGTCCTCGCCGCAGCCGCAGAGCCACCGGGTGACCACCCGCGGGGGATGGGCGAACAGGATGTCGTCGGCGTCCTCGACGTCCTGTGCGGACACCAGCGGCTCCGGACGGCCGGGCCGCCCGGATGGCTGGTCGTCGCCGGGTCGCCCCGCCCGGTCGTCCCGGTCCATGGGTGCAGGACGGGCGCGGCCGGTCGGTGGAACACCATGGGTGTCACCGGAGCCGTTTGACACCCATGGTGTTCCACCCGTCCCGTCCTCGTCCCCGTTCATCGAGCGGTTGTCGTCGGGTTGGTCGTGCATCGGGTACTCCCGTCCGGTGGCGTCTCCTTGGTGGGGTTCGCTTCGGTGTGGGCGCTGCCTACGGGCAGGCCGCGGCACGCCCGGCCGTCCAGGGGGACCGGCCGACCGGGCGCTCTGCGCGGTGGGGAAGGACCAACTCCGGGTTTGCAGACCTGGGAGCCGGCCGAGACAGAGCGTATATAACAGGTCATGTAAGCGCAAGCAGTGGACCAGACATTGCTTGCTATACAAAGTTTCACGTGATCAAATGGCGGTGCAGACCTGGGAGACACCAATGCCCGCCAAAGCCAAGTGGGCGCAGATAGCCGATGGCATCCGCGCTCAGATCCAGTCCGGCGAACTCGCGCCGGGCGACAAGCTGCCGTCGACGTCCGAGCTGTGCCGTCAGCACAGCGTGTCGGCCATCGTCGTCCGGCAGGCGATCAACGCGCTCAAGATCGAAGGACTCGTCGAGGGAGTCGGCGGCGTCGGCGTGTTCGTCGCCGAGCGGTAGTCGACAATCGGTCCGTCGTCGTGTGATCGCCGGAGGGCGTGGCATCTCGTACCCTCCATTGTGGTCGACGGCGGTGGCGGGGCCGATCGACCCGAAGCGACCAGGGGAGGGGCGCGTGAGCGCAGCACAGGTCATCGCCAGGCTGGCGGCGGCGGCGCAGAAGCTGGACGAGGCGAAGGCGAAGACCGCCGCCGCGGCGCAGGATGCCGCCGAGGCGCGGGAACTGGTCGCCGGTGCCCTGGAAGGGGTCGCGGCCGGACCGTTGATCGGGATGCTTGACGCCTACCGGCAGGCGCTGACCCAGGCGGCGCAGGGTGCCGGGCCGGCCAGCCAGCAGGTCCAGGAAACCATCGCCAAGGTACGGGCGCTGGGCAGCTGAGCCCGGCCCCGCCCGCAAGGACAATGCCGCGCCCCGGTGTCGGATAACTGATCCGGAACACGGCGATACCGCCTGCGCCCCTGCGCATATCCTGACGGGTTCGCGACCAATCACCGTGGCTTCCCGGCCAATTCGCCGAAGGCCTCCGCCAACCCCTGTTTTCGCATCGATAGACGCCGCCACCGACCTGGGTGCAGAGTGGCGAATGCCCTGGTGGAGCGAGGAATCGCGGCACGGCGGCGCGCTCTCGCCGCCAGCCCGGGCCGGATTGGTGCTGGCGATGTCCATTCGCGACGGGTAATGTCCTGCGACGTCGAAATCCACTGATCCATTTCGGCACCGCATTCCTGCCCGCGCACATACCGTCGACGGTCGGCCCGGCCGCCGTCCGATGCGCCGTGCCCGTGGAACGTGCGCCCCTTGGCCGTCCCGGGTGGTGGCGTCTGTCGTCGAGGAGTCTCCCGTGAGCGACCCGGACGTTGACCCGCAGGTGAGCCCCGCGGTCGAGCAGCGCTCGACCGAGCCCCGCCCGGCCGGACCGGGCGGACTCGACCGGCGGCTGGCCGACCGGCCGCCGGGGTACCCGAACGCGCTGGTGTGGCTGCGCGCCGGCATCCTGCGCGACTGGCGGGGCGTGCTCGGCAGCTTCCTGGCCACCTGGTTCTACGTGCCGCTGGCGCTGCTGGCCGCGGTGTGGGGCGGGCTCGCGCTGGGCGTGCTCGGGTTGGTCGCCGGGGGTACCCAGGCGGGCGACGCCCTGCCGTCGGTGGTGCGTGACGCGCCGCTGGTCGGCCCTCTGCTCGACGCCTTCCTCAACCGGTCCGGCGGCGTGGTCGGCGGCTTCGCCGGCTTCGCGGTCGGCTTCCTGGCCGGCTTCCTGGTCGTGCTGGTGCTGCCCTGGCGGGACGCCTTCGACGAGCCGGCGAACCTGTTCACCGGCCTGGTCGGGATGGTGGTGGCCGCCGCCCTGGTCGGCCTGATCTACACCCTGGGCCGGGTGCTGCTGGAGCCGTGGTTGCTCAGCGTCTCCGGTGCGCGTCAGCTCAGCCGGCGGGAGGCGGAGCGGCTGCGGCCGATCCTGTCCGGGTGCGCCGCCCGGCTCGGCCTGCCGAGCGTGCCCCGGCTGCTGATCGAGGACGACCCGGTGCTCACCAACGCCCGTGCCTACGCCCGGCACATCGTGGTGACCACCAGCCTGCTCGACGAGCCGGACGAGGACGTCGCGGCGCTGCTCAGCCACGAGCTGGTGCACTGGCGTACCGGCGACGAGGTGACCAGCGCGTTCGTCCGGGGGGTCGGGCTGCCGCTGGTGCTGGTCCACGCGGTGCCGACCTGGCTGATGCGCCGGTTCCCGCACCCGGCCACCGACCTGCTGGTCTTCATCGTCTTCTGGCCGGTGCTGCTGACCATGCGGTTCGTGGTGCTGCCCTGCCACCGCCGCGACGTCCGGGCCGCCGAGTACCGGGCCGACGCCGGGGCGGTCCTCGCCGGCCACGCGGCCGGCATGCGGTCGATGCTGGAACGACGTCGGTCCTTCGAGACCGGCCGCAGCGGGTGGGACGAGGCGGTCTGCGCCACCCACCCGCCGTCCGAGCTGCGGCTCGACCGGCTCGAACGGCTCACGCCGGCCACCGCCGACGAGGCGACGGCCGCCGACGGGAGCCCCGCCCGGGTGGGCACCGAGGAGCTGTTCGGACGGCCGGGGCCGGTCGGCTCCCGGCGCGCCTGGGTGCTGGTCGGCGCGCTGGCGCTGATCGGCTGCCTCGGCGGCGGCGCGCTCACCACCGCGCAGTGGCTGCTGTTCCGCCCGCAGGCGGCGGTGGACGCCTACTTCTCCGCGCTGGACGACGGGGACGGCCGGGGCGCCCTGGCGGCGCTGACCCCGGACGCCAGGGCGGCGGCGGGCGACGGCGAGCAGCTTGCCCGGATCGTCGGCGGAAAGGGCTACCAGCCGCCGACCGACGTGGACGTCACGTCGGTCGAGCGCGACGGCGACGAGGCGGTGGCCAAGATCGCCTACACCCTGGCCGGGCAGAAGCTGAGCGCCGAGCTGCCGCTGCGCCGGGACGAGTCGGCGACCCTCGGGCTGTTCCACCGGTGGCAGATCGCCGCGCCACCCGCGCGGCTCAGCCTGCCCGGCGCGGCGGGCCTGACCGTCAACGGGCAACCCGCGCCGACGGCTTCCGAGGGCGTCGAGCTGGCGCTGCTGCCCGGGGCGTACACGGTCGGTGGCCAGCGCAACGCCCTCAGCGAGACCCCGTCGCAGGTCGTCTACGTCCTGCCCGGGCAGGAGAGCGCGGGGACCCCCGACCTGACGCCCACGCTGGCCCCGGCGGCCCAGGCCACGGCGGAGGAGAGCGTCAAGGCGTACCTGGACGCCTGCGCGGCGCAGACGGTCGCCGCGCCGCAGGGGTGCCCGTTCCGGTACTACACCGGGGAGACGGTGAAGAAGATCGCCTGGAAGATCACCCGGTACCCCACGATCGAGCTGAACCTGACCGGCCCGACCTCGGCGCAGGTGTCGACGCCGTTCGAGGGCCGGGGGTCGGCCCAGGCGACCGGCACCACCACCGGCTTCTTCGGCACCACCCCGTTCACCGAGGACGAGCAGATCCAGGTGGTCGGCGTGCTGTCCGTGGTGGACGGCAAGCTGACGTTCCGGCCCGGCGGCGAGTAAGGGAGAGCCCGACATGACCGAACCGTCCACCCGGCCGGGGCGACCCGTGCGGATGGTGCTGACCCCGCGTACCGCCCGGCCACCCCGGGTGCCGCTGCTGGCCTGGATCCACCGCCGGCCGGAGTTCCGCGCCGCGGTGCGCGACGCCGCCGCCGGCCAGGGCGGCCGGCCCGGCTTCAGCGACGCGGTGATCATCGCGGTGGTGGCCCAGGGACTGCTGCCCGGCCTGTTCAACCTGGTGCAGTCCTGGGTGGACCAGCAGCGCACCGAGGTCAGTATCCGCATCCAGGTCGGCGACGCCGAGGCGGAGATCCAGGTCAACGGCCGGACGGATCCCACCAAGCTGCTCGACCAGGCCACCCGGGCGCTGCGCGAGGCGGCGGACGGGGAGGCCGACCCGACCGCCTGACCAGGGACCCGACCGGGGCCGACCGCGAACGCGGTCGGCCCCGTCGTGGTTCGCCCGCTTTGCCGGAAGACACCTCCGGTGCGACATCAGGTTACCGGCGCGTAACTTGCCATTGACGATTGTGAATTGTGACCCGCATCATCGTCCCACCGATCGATCGGATCCCCCACCCGCCGTCCCGGCTCCCCGGGAACCTCCCACCGGAGGTGCAGCCATGCTGCTCCGAACGATCCTCGCCGCCACCACCGCCGTCGCCGCACTGCTCGTCCCGGCCACCGCCGCCGCGGCCGCCCCCGACCGCACCACCACCGCCGGCACCACCACCACCGCCGGCACCACCACCACCACCGCCGGCGCCGCAACCACGTCCACCACCGCCACCGCCAACGCGAGCGCCAACCCGGTCATCGTGGTCGGCGGCCTGATCGGCGTCTCCATCGCGTACGAGCCGATCGCCGCGCGGCTGCGCGCCGACGGCTTCCGGGTCTCCATCTTCCAGATCCCCGGGCTCGGTTTCGGCGACATCCGCGAGTCCGCCCGCGCCTTCAAGACGTACGTCGACCAGGTCCGCGCCAGCACCGGCGCGGCCAAGGTGGACCTGGTCGCCCACTCCGAGGGCGGCCTGGTCTCCCGCTGGTACGTCAAGTTCCTCGGCGGCGCCGACGCCGTCGGCCGGTACGTCAGCCTCGGCAGCCCCCAGCAGGGCACCTACGCCGCCAACATCCTCAAGTTCATCGGCCTCGGCAACTGCGCCGGCATCGTCGCCTGCCAGCAGATGTCCATCGGCTCGGACCTGCTCACCGCCCTCAACGGCGGGGACGACACCCCGGGCGCCATCCGCTGGGCGACCGTGCGGACCTGGCAGGACGAGCTGGTCTGGCCGATCGGCAACGCCGCGCTGGCGGACGGCGCGACCAACGTGCTGATCCAGAGCTGGTGCCCGCTGCGGCTGGTCGGTCACCTCAGCCTGATCCTGGACGGGACCACCTACACCGTGGTCCGGCAGGTGCTCACCGACGCCCCGGTTCGCCCCAACTGCTTCGCCCTGTGAACCAGCGACGGGCGGACGGGAGCACCCCGTCCGCCCGTCGTGCGGTCGGGCCGCCCGGGCCAGTCGTCGCCGGTGATGGCCGGCTGGATGAAGGACCCAGCCGGTCGGCAACCGGGTACGTCGGCGGGGCAGTTGGCCCGAGCGGCCGCTGCGGCCCGCCGCAGCGTGCGACGCTGTGCCGAGTCGGGGGGAGACCGGCGCGGTGCCGACGCCGGCAGCGTGGGAGGGGGCGCCATGACGGGTATGCCGCAGCTGGACTTCGCGCTCGACACGTACGAGTGCATCGTGCTCTACCCGGGGCCGGCCGGTCGGGCCCTGCCCAGCGAGACCGTGCAACGGTTGCAGGCCGAGCACTTCGAGCACATGCAGGCGTTGCAGCGCCGGGGGATCGTGCTGGTCTCCGGGTCGATCGACGGCCCCGCCCGGGAGCCGGCCCCGCCGATCGGCATCGGCCTGGCCCGCACCGGCTCGGTCGACGACGTGCGCAGCGTGATGGAAGCGGACCCGGCCGTGCAGGCCGGGCTCTACCAGGTGGACGTGCTGACCTTCCTCTGTCCCGCCGGCTCGCTGGAGTTCCCGCTGGTCAAGTCCCAGAGCTGACCGACTGTCGCCAGCCGCCACCTCCGACCTCTCCCGCGCCGCCGCCGACCTGCGTGAGCCGCTCGGCGACCGGTTGCTCCGGCCCGCCGACGCCGACCACCCCGCCCCGACCGGCGGTCTTCTCCGCCGTACCGACGCTGCCGGTGACCACCGGCGGTGGGTGAGTGGCGGCGCGGCGGGCGCCCGTCGCGGGCGTGGGAGCGCCTCCGGGGGCGGATGCGGGCGGGCGGTACGATTCCCGGCGCGGTCGCCGATGCCCGCCACTCACGACGTCCCCCGGTGCGGCTCCGCGCCCGCTGGCCACGCGCCCGCCGCGGTCGCGTCGGTGGACAACTGTTCCGCAGTCCGAAAGGGGTCGGCCCGCCCGACCTGGAGGAGAGACTAGCCTGATGGGCGTGACACGCCGCGCGAAGATCGTCTGCACTCTTGGCCCTGCCACCTCGTCCCCGGAGCGGATCCGGGGGCTCGTCGAGGCGGGCATGAACGTGGCCAGGCTGAACTTCAGCCACGGCAGTCACGCCGACCACGAGTCGGTGTACCGGCTGGTGCGGGAGGCGGCCGACGCCGCCGGGCACCCGGTCGCCGTACTGGCCGACCTCCAGGGCCCCAAGATCCGCCTCGGCAAGTTCGCCGACGGCCCGCACGAGTGGCGCACCGGCGACTCCGTCGTGATCACCGGCGACGACATCGTGGGCACCAAGGAGCGGGTCTCCTGCACCTACCGCAAGCTGCCGCAGGAGGTGAAGCCGGGCGACCGGCTGCTGATCGACGACGGCCGGGTCGCCGTCGAGGTCAGCGACGTCACCGGCAACGACATCCGCTGCCTGGTCACCGAGGGCGGCCCGGTCTCCAACAACAAGGGCGTCTCGCTGCCCAACGTGGCGGTCAGCGTGCCGGCGATGTCCGAGAAGGACGCGGAGGACCTGCGCTTCGCCCTCGGGCTGGGCGTCGACCTGATCGCGCTCTCCTTCGTCCGCTCGGCCGACGACATCAAGCTCGTGCACGGCATCATGGCCGAGGAGGGCGTGCACCGCCCGGTGCTGGCCAAGGTCGAGAAGCCCGAGGCGGTGGACCACCTCGAGGCGATCGTGCTGGCCTTCGACGGCGTCATGGTCGCCCGCGGCGACCTGGGCGTCGAGCTCCCGCTGGACCAGGTGCCGCTGGTGCAGAAGCGCGCCGTGCAGCTCTGCCGGGAGAACGCCAAGCCGGTCATCGTGGCCACCCAGATGCTCGACTCCATGATTGAGAATTCCCGCCCGACCCGCGCCGAGGCCTCCGACGTCGCCAACGCGGTGCTCGACGGCGCGGACGCCTTGATGCTCTCCGGCGAGACCAGCGTCGGCAAGTACCCCGTGCTCACCGTCAGCACCATGGCGAAGATCGTCACCACCACCGAGTCCGGCTCGATCGGGGTGCCTCGGCTCCAGCACGACCCGCGTACCCACGGCGGCGCGCTCACCGTCGCGGCCTCCTCGATCGCCCGGGCCATCGGTGCCAAGGCGCTGGTCGCCTTCTCGCAGACCGGCGACACCGTCAAGCGGCTCTCCCGGCTGCACTGCGACCTGCCGCTGCTGGCCTTCACCCCGGTGCCCGAGGTGCGCAACCAGCTCGCGCTCTGCTGGGGCGTGGAGACCTTCCTGATGCCGTTCGTCGAGCACACCGACGACATGTTCCGCCAGGTCGACCAGGCGCTGCTCGGCCTCAACCGGGCCAACCCCGGCGACTACGTGGTGATCGTGGCGGGCAGCCCGCCCGGCACCCCCGGCTCCACCAACACGCTGCGGGTGCACCAGCTCGGCTCGCTGGTCGACGCGGCCTCCGCGCGGGCCCTGCAGTGACCGAGCGCCAGGTGGCCGGGCAGGCCGCGGTCGACCAGTTGCTGGAGGTCCTCGACCTCGACAACACCGGCGAGATGACCTTCCGGGGGATGAGCCCGCCGGTCGGCCCGCAGCGGGTGTACGGCGGGCAGGTCGCCGGCCAGGCCCTGGTGGCCGCCGGTCGTACCGTCGATTCGGAGCGCTTCGTGCACTCGCTGCACGGCTACTTCGTGCGCCCCGGCGACCCGGTGGAGCCGATCGAGTACCAGGTGGAGAACATCCGCGACGGCAGATCGTTCTCGGTGCGCCGCTCGGTCGCCCTCCAGCACGGCAAGCCGATCTTCTTCATGTCGGCCTCCTTCCAGCGGCAGGAGGAGGGCCTGGACCACCAGGCTCCCACCCCGCCGGACGTGCCCGGGCCGGACGACGTGCCCACCATGACCGACCGGCTCTCCCGCTACCCGGAGCGGCTCGGCATCTGGGGGCAGATCCCCCGCCCGATAGACGTGCGCTACGTCGGCGAGCCCGGCTGGGTACGCCCCGGCGACCGCCCCGCCGACCCGAACCAGCGGGTCTGGATGCGCATCGACGGCAAGCTGCCGGACGACCCACTGCTGCACGCGTGCGCCCTGACGTACGCCTCCGACCTGACCCTGCTGGACTCGGTGCTCTCGGTGCACGGCGAGGTCTGGGGCCCGGGCGGCGTGGTCGGCGCGAGCCTCGACCACGCGCTGTGGTTCCACCGGTCGTTCCGGGCCGACGAGTGGTTCCTCTACGACTGCTGGAGCCCGTCGGCCTCCGGTGCCCGTGGGCTGGCCACCGGCCGGATGTTCACCACCGAGGGCCGGCACATCGCCAGCGCCGTGCAGGAGGGCCTGCTCCGCCGCGTCGGCGAGTGATCTAAAGGGTGAGGGGCGGCAGGCCGGCCGGCTGACCTGCCGACTAACCTTGCGGTCATGCGTCTCTCCGCCCGGGTCGACTATGCCCTCCGTGCGGCCGCCGAGCTGGCCTCGGTCGCCGACGGCGCGAGTGCGGGGCGGTCCCGGCCGGTCACCGCCGAGCAGATCGCCCGGGCCCAGGAGATCCCACCGAAGTTCCTGGAGAGCATCTTGCTCCAGCTGCGCCGGGGTGGCATCGTGCACGCCCAGCGCGGGCCTGAGGGCGGCTACTGGCTGGCCCGGCCGGCCGCGGAGATCTCCCTGGCCGAGGTGATCCGGGTCATCGACGGTCCGCTGGCCCACGTGCGCGGGCAGCGCCCCGAGGAGTTGGGCTACCACGGCGCGGCCCGGGCGTTGCAGGAGGTCTGGATCGCGCTGCGGGCCAGCGAGCGGGAGATCCTGGAGCAGGTGAGCATCGCCGACGTGGCCGCCGGGGAGCTGCCGGGCCGGATCACCGAGCTGGTTGCCGATCCCCGCGCCTGGAGCTGATCCCGGCCGCACGGTCCGGCGCCGTCCCACCCACCGATAGGGGGCTTGACCCAGCCCCCGTCGTACCGCATTGTCGACCAAGTCGATAGGAGATGCCGAAAAGTTCGGAGGGGCGCGCGTGCGCAAGCTTCTGGTCCTCGCTCTGGTCGGGCTGGCCGCCCAGCTCGTCGACGGGGCGCTCGGCATGGCGTACGGGCTGACCTCGTCCACCCTGCTGCTCTTCGCCGGCATCGCCCCGGCCACCGCCTCCGCCTCGGTGCACCTGGCCGAGATCGGCACCACCCTCGCCGCCGGCGTCGCGCACTGGCGGTTCGGCAACGTCGACTGGCGGGTGGTCGCCCGGATCGCCGTCCCCGGCGCGCTCGGCGCCTTCGCCGGGGCCACCTTCCTCAGCGCCATTTCCACCGAGTCGGCCGCGCCGTGGATGGCGGGAATCCTCTTCGTGCTCGGCGCGTACCTGTTGGTCCGCTTCTCCCGGCCGCTGCGCCCCCGGGCCGGCGCCGGTGGGCTGCGCGGCCGGTTCCTCGGCCCGCTCGGCCTGGTCGCCGGCTTCGTCGACGCCACCGGCGGCGGCGGATGGGGCCCGGTGGCCACGCCCGCGCTGCTGGTCTCCGGCCGGCTGGAGCCGCGCAAGGTGATCGGCTCCGTCGACACCGCCGAGTTCGTCGTCGCCGGCGCGGCCAGCATCGGCTTCCTGATCGGCCTGGGCAGTCAGGGCTTCCTGCTGCCCACGGTGGCCGCGTTGCTGGCCGGCGGCCTGATCGCCGCGCCGGTCGCCGCCTGGCTGGTGCGCATCGTCCCGGCCCAACTGCTCGGCGCGGCCATCGGCGGCGTGATCGTGCTGACCAACGCCCGCACCCTGATGCGCGCCGGCGAGCTGGGCGGCGCCGCCCGCCCGGCGGTCTACGCGCTGCTCGCCGTCGGCTGGGCGGTCGCGCTGGCGCTCGCGGTGCGCGCGCTGCGCCGTACCCGTCGGGCCCGCAGCACCGTCGACGCCGCCCTCGCGACGACCGGCGACGCCGGGCCGGTGGGGGCCGCGACGCCGACGCCGGCCGCCTCGGCGGTCCCCGGATCGCCGGCCACCGCGCCGGTCCAGGATGCGTCGCGGCTGGCCACGGCTGATCGCTGACCCCATCGGGTACGCCCACGGGCGCCCTGCACTCGACCATCCGCGCCGCGCCGAGGGCGGTCGGCGCGGCTGCGCTGAGCGGCGGGCCGCGATCGGAAACCTGTCCGTGGGGCGGTGGGGGCGCGAACACGCGCGACCCGGCCTGAGCCCGCACCCTCACTCAGCGTCACCGCGCTGCGGGCGGATGCCACCGAGAGCGATATGACTCAGAGGCATAAATATGCCTCTGAGTCATATCGCTCGTCAGGGGGGTGCAGCCGCCAGTCGCCAGTCGCCAGTCGCCAGTCGCCAGTCGCCAGTCGCCAGCGGAGGCGTCAGCCGGCGAGGAGGTCCGTGGCCGCGGACGCCAACAGCTCCCACGCCTCGTCGACGTGCTCCTCGGCGGTCAGCGGCGAGCCGACCGCCAGGCGCAGCGTGTACCGCCCGCCGACCCGGGTGTGCGTCAGGTGCACCCGCCCGGTGTCGTTGACCCGGGCCAGCAGCGCGGCGCTCGCCTCGTCGCCGGCCCGCAGCCGGAAGCAGACCAGCGAGAACGGGTGCGGTGCGGCGAGGTCGAACCGGTCGTCGGCCGCCACCCGGCGGGCGAACCGGTCGGCCAGCGCGACGCCCGCGCGGATGTGCGCGCGCAGCCCCTCGACGCCGTACCAGCGGAGCACGAACCAGAGCTTCAGCGCCCGGAAGCGCCGGCCCAGCGGCACCTGCCAGTCCCGGTAGTCGATCACCGCGCCGGACTCGGTGGCGGCGTTGCGCAGGAACTCCGGCATCACCGTCAACGCCTCGATCAGCTCGCCCCGGTCGGCCACCCAGAACGCGTCGCAGTCGAAGCCGGTGAGCAGCCACTTGTGCGGGTCGAAGCAGTACGAATCGGCGTGCTCCAGCCCGGCGTGCGACCAGCGCAGCTCCGGGCAGACCGCCGCCGCCCCCGCGTACGCGGCGTCGACGTGCAGCCAGACGCCGTACTCGGCGCAGATCGCCCCGATCTCCGGCAGCGGGTCCACGGCGGTGGTGGAGGTCGTCCCGATGGTGGCCACCACGATCGCCGGTACGTCCCCGGCGGCCCGGTCGGCCTCGATCGCCGCCCGCAGCGCCGCCGGGCGCATCGCCAGCGTCTCCGGGTCCACCTCGATCGGGCGGACCCCGTCCTCGCCCAGCCCGGCGATCCGCGCCGCCTTCTCGATGGAGGAGTGCCCCTGCGTGGAGGTGTACGCCCGGTACCGGCGGTCGATGCCCACCGCGCGCCACCGGCCGCCGCTGGCCCGGTGCAGCGCGCCCAGGGTGGCGACCAGCGTGGCCGAGGAGGCCGAGTCCTGGATCACCCCGCCGCCCGGACCGGTGGAGCGGAACCGTTGCGGCAGGTCCATGAGCCCGGCGAGCCAGTCCAGCATCACCGTCTCCAGTTCGGTGCAGGCCGGGCCGGTGGCCCAGAGCATGCCCTGCACGCCGAGCCCGGAGCTGACCAAATCGCCGAGCACGCTGGGGCCGGAGGTGTTGGCCGGGAAGTAGCCGAAGAACCCGGGGTGCTGCCAGTGGGTCAACCGGGGAGTGATCAGGGTGTCCAGGTCGGCGAGCACGGCCTCGACCGGCTCGCCGTGCTCGGGCGGGCTCGCGGGCAGCGCCGCCGCCACCGCGCCGGGCGGGTCCTGCGAGGTGACCGGACGCTTTCCGAGCGTCGTCCAGTAGTCGGCGATCCAGTCCACCACCGCGTACCCGGCGCGGCGGAACTCGTCCGGGTCCATGTGCTCAGCCATCCGACGAGTCGACCAAACCGATCCGGCGCGGGCAAGGGCCCCTGCCCACGCCGAACATCTACCTGCGCTGAGCCCGAAGCCTCGACCCGGTAGGCACCGGGTCGCCAGCTGCGGAATCCGCACCACTGGCGACCCGGTGCTCCACACCGCAGCACCCCCGACCCGTCCCGACCGGGAGTGCCGTACCACCACCGATCACCAAGTTAGGCGCGCCGGGCGACGGTGGGGTGACGTGGGTATGAAGAGCATGTTTCAGGCATTCCGCTTCAGCCCGCCGGCCACCTTTTCGGCGACCAGCTCGAAGGAGCGCACCCGGTCGGCCACGTCGTACACCATCGTGGTGACCATCAACTCGTCCGCGCCGGTGCGCGCCAGCAGGTCGCCGAGCTGCCGGCGGACCGTCTCCGGTGAACCCATGGCCTGCCCGTCGCGGCGCTGCCGCACGAACTCCCGCTCGAACTCGTTGTACGGGTACGCCGCCGCCTCCTCGGGCGGGGCCAGGGGCTCCGGCCGCCCCGAGCGCAGCTTCAGGAACGACAGCGCGCTCGGCCCGGCCAGCCACTCGGCCCGCTCGTCGGTCTCCGCGCACACCACGTTCACCGCCACCATCGCGTACGGCTGCTCCAGCCAGCGCGACGGGCGGAAGTTCTGCCGGTACAGCTGCAACGCGGGCAGGGTGTGCTGCGCGCTGAAGTGGTGCGCGAACGAGAACGGCAACCCGAGCAGCCCGGCCAGCTGGGCGCTGAAGCCGCTGGACCCGAGCAGCCAGACCGCGGGAGACTGGCCGAGCCCCGGGGTGGCGGTGATCTCCCCCGGCTCGTCGCCGCTGAAGTAGTTCATCAGGTCCGCCAGCTCGCGCGGGAAGCCCTCCGCCGACAGCCCTTCCATGGTGCGGCGCAGCGCCAGCGCGGTCACCTGGTCGGTGCCCGGCGCGCGGCCGATGCCCAGGTCGATGCGGCCCGGGTGCAGCGCCTCCAGCGTGCCGAACTGCTCGGCGACCACCAGCGGCGCGTGGTTGGGCAGCATCACCCCGCCGGAGCCCAGCCGGATCGTCGAGGTGTGCGCCGCCAGGTGCGCCAGCAGCACCGCCGGCGCGGAGCTGGCGATCGCCGGCATGTTGTGGTGCTCGGCCACCCAGAACCGGCGGTAACCCAGCTCCTCGGTGCGGCGGGCCAGTTCGGTGGTGGCCCGTAGGGCCTCCCCGGCGGACGCCCCACGGGCCACCGGCGCAAGATCAAGAACAGACATCGGTACGTCGATCACGGCTGTGGCCAACCCGCGGCGCGCCGGATTTGTTCCCCTCGTCGGGTACGGGGGACCCGGTCCATCCCGTCGGCGCCCGCCGGTCAGCCCATGCCGCGCGCCTGCTCGAAGATCAGGCTGGTCTGGGTGTGCTGCACGGCCGGGTCCACCGCGAGGTGGTCGAGCACGAAGTCGCGCAGGGCGTCGCCGGACGCCGCCCGCACATGCAGCACGTAGTCCTCCGCGCCGGCCACGTGGAACACCGACACCACCCCGGGCAGCCGGACCGACCGGGCCCGGAAGGCGTCCACCGCGGCCCGCTCGTGCGCGGTCAGCCGGACCGACACCAGCGCCTGCAACGGCAGCCCCACCGCGGTCGGATCCACCTCGGCGTGGAAGCCGCGGATCGCCCCGCAGTCGCGCAGTGCCCGGGTCCGGGTGAGACAGGTCGAGGGGGCCACCCCCACCCGCTCGGCGAGGGCGTTGTTCGGCAGCCGGCCGTCGGCGGCCAGCTCGGTGAGGATCGCTCGGTCGACGTCGTCCAGCGCGGCGAACGGCCGCACATCATTCGGCGCAGGGGGCATGTGAACATCCTTCCGCGAATGCTGCGACAACGAAAGCGGCTTCTACAGAATCATCTTCGATCCTATTGCCCAGAGGCAGCCTATTGTTCGACGCTTCCGGCATGACGACCGTGGACACCCGGGCCGTGCACGCCGGCCGCGACGATCTCGCAGGCCTCGGCGTCCACGTGCCGCCGATCGACCTCTCCACCACCAACCCGCTGCCCTCGGTCGAGGGCGGCGGCGACGCGTACGAGCTGCTCGCCACCGGCGGCACCCTCCCGGCCGGCGCCAGCGCCGTCTACCAGCGGCTCTGGAACCCCACCGTGGCCCGCTTCGAGACCGCCCTGGCCGAACTGGAAGGCGCCGCCGCAGCCGTCGCCTTCGCCAGCGGGATGGCCGCCCTGACCGCCGCGCTGCTCGCCGCCACCCGGGACGGCAAACGGCACATCGTCGCCGTCCGCCCCCTCTACGGCGGCACCGACCACGTGCTCGCCACCGGACTGCTCGGCACCGAGGTCACCTGGGCCCGCCCCGACGAGGTCGCCGCCGCCGTCCGCCCCGACACCGCCCTGGTGATCGTCGAGACGCCGGCCAACCCCACCCTCGACCTGGTCGACATCGCCGCGCTCGCCACCGCCGCCGGCGACGTCCCGCTGCTCGTCGACAACACCGTCGCCACGCCCGTGCTCCAGCAGCCCGCCCGGCACGGCGCCGCGCTCGTCCTGCACAGCGCCACCAAGAGCATCGGCGGCCACGGCGACGTGCTCGCCGGCGTCGTCGCCTGCGACGCCGACTGGGCCGCCCGACTGCGCCAGGTCCGCGCCGTCACCGGGGCCGTGCTGCACCCGCTCGGCGCGTACCTGCTGCACCGGGGCCTGCAGACCCTGCCGCTGCGGGTCCGCGCCCAGCAGGCCGGCGCGGAGAAGCTCGCCGGCTGGCTCACCGGCCACCCGGCCGTGGTGCGGGTGCATCACCCCTCGGTCCACGACCCGGCCGGCCTGGTCGGCCGCCAGCTGTCCGGCACCGGCAGCCTGCTCGCCTTCGAGGTACGCGGTGGCGCGGCCGCCGCCGCGACCGTCGCCGGCGCCTGCGAACTGATCACCCACGCGGTCTCGCTCGGCGGGGTGGACACCCTGATCCAGCACCCGGCCTCACTCACCCACCGGCCGGTGGCGGGGGAGGCCAAGCCGGGCGGCGGCCTGCTGCGGATCTCCGTCGGGCTGGAGGACCCGGAGGACCTGCGGGCCGACCTGGAGCGGGCGCTCGGAGTGCTCTGACCGCCGCTCGCCGTTCCTGTCGCGCGGCTGAGGCGACCCGCGCCTCGCCCTGAAGTCCGTCAATTCGGGTTCATGACTTTGGGCCGACGTGCCGGTCGAGGGCCGCGACCGCCTCCCGTCGGGCGACGGAGAGGGAGTTGCGGCGGTTCATCCTCCAGGCGATGCCGAGCAGGTCGAGGGCCCACTGGCAGAGCCCCATGATGTCGGCGGACTCGTTGGTGAACATGTAGCGCGGATAGACGTAGCCCTTGCCGCGGACGGTGACCCGGTTGGCGAAGCGGGAGCCGTCGAGTGGAAGAGGCCGCGGAGAAAGGTGCCGGCCTGCCCCTCGACGATCCCGCGCTGCCAGTCGGCCAGGACGATCGGCCGCTCGTGCTTCTTGCCCGGCCCGTGCTGGGGCAGCAGGCACGGCCAGTGCTTGCCGTAGCTCTGCACGTTGACACAACCCTGCTGCCGGACGTGCTGAACCTTGGTGGCCAGCACCGATCGCATGGCCGCGTCGCAGGCACTGATCAGGTCGGGCCAGGCGTTGCTGCACGAGATCCTCAGCACCGGCACTCGAGCCGAGGTGACCAGGTGGCCGTCACCGAGGTACAGGCCCAGCAGGTAGCTGTAGGCGGCAGGATCTGTCGGATTGTCGACGCCGGGCTGGCAGCGGAAGCAGCGCAGAGCCGTCCCGTGGACGACCGGCTGCGGCCGGTCCCGGCACCAGTGCCACACGGTGCGATACGAGAGCCCGACACCGCGGGCGGCATCAGCGACGGTTGCGCCGGAGAGGTAGAGCTCCCGCGCGCGTGCGCGCAACTCGGGTGGGTGCATACCGGCATTTTCGAACGCCCGTACGACAGTCTCGGTGCCCCCGGTGGGATTCGAACCCACACTTTATGGATTTTGAATCCATCGTCTCTGCCATTGGACTACAGGGGCCTTCGGTTACTCGGCCTGCACAGGTTACCCATTACGCTAAGGGCGGCGACACCCGGCACGGCGGGTGTCGAGCACAGACTGGTGGGAGTGGCTCGTGGCCGAGACGCAGACGGACGCCGAGCGCAGGCGCGTACTGATCGCCGAGGACGAGGCGCTCATCCGGCTGGACCTGGCCGAGATGCTGGTCGAGGAGGGCTACGAGGTCGTCGGCGAGGCCGGTGACGGCGAGACCGCCGTCCGGCTGGCCGAGGAGCTCAAGCCGGACCTGGTCATCCTCGACATCAAGATGCCGATCATGGACGGGCTGGCCGCCGCCGAGCGGATCGCCGGCGCCCGCATCGCCCCGGTGATCATCCTGACCGCGTTCAGCCAGCGCGACCTGGTGGAGCGGGCCCGGGCGGCGGGCGCGATGGCGTACCTGGTGAAGCCCTTCCAGAAGAGCGACCTGGTGCCGGCGGTGGAGATCGCGCTGTCGCGCTACTCGGAGATCGCCGCCCTGGAGTCGGAGGTCGCCGGCCTCACCGACCGGCTGGAGATCCGCAAGACCGTCGAGCGGGCCAAGGGCGCGCTGATGACCACGTACGGGATGACCGAGCCGCAGGCGTTCAAGTGGATCCAGCGCACGGCGATGGACCACCGGATGACCATGAAGGAGGTCGCCGAGCGGATCCTCGCGGAGACCGCCGGCGGCGAGGTGGCCCGCCCAGCGATCTGAGGCGTACCCCGGGGCCCACTGCGGCGCGCGGATCGATAGCATCGCATCCATGCGTGGTCGGCAGCTGGTGGCGGTGCTCGGCGTGCTCGCCGTGCTGCTCGCCGGCTGCGAGCGGGTCACCCGGCACGACGGTGACAACCCGCAACCGGTCCGACCGGCCTGGCAGTCGGTGGCCCTGCCGGCCCCGCCCGGGGCTCCCGGGCGGCTCATGCTGCGCGACGCCGCCGCCTGCGGGGGACGCTGGTACGTGGTGGGTGCCGTCGCGGACGCCGTCGGCGCCACCCGACCGGCGGCCTGGACGAGCGTGGACGGGTCGACGTGGGCTGCGATGACGCTGGCGCCCAGGACCTACTACGGCCGGCAACACGTGCTCTACTCGGTCGCCTGCCGGGCCGGCCGGGTCGCGCTGCTGGGCGCGAAGCGCGGTGGCGCGCACGCGAACCCGCGGACGAGCAGCTGGCGGCATCTGACCGACGGCTCGCTGGACGAGGTGACCGCACCGTTCGAGCTGTACGGCGGGCCGCGGGCGGTGGACGTTGCCCGGGTGGTCTCGGGCGGACGCGGCTGGTTGATCGCCGGTAACCGGACCAGTGGCGCGGCGGTCTGGCTGTCGCCGGATTCGACGCGTTTCACGATCGTCGAGGGGGCGCCGGAGCTGGCATCCGACGCGCGGGGCGAGACGTGGAACTTCGACGCGGTGGAGACCGGCTCGGGGTGGTTGGCGGTGGGCGGCGTCGTGCCGGCTGGCCGGGTCGACCGTGACCCGCTGGCCTGGGTGTCGACGGACGGCGTCGGCTGGCGCCGGGTCGCGGTGCCGGGTGGTCGGGAGTACGACGAGTTGCAGCGGGTGGTCCTGCTGGACGGGCGGCCGGTGGCGGTGGGGTTGCGCGGTCGGGCCTTCGGTGCCTGGCGGCTGGAGGGCGGTCCGGCGCGCGGGAGCTGGCGGGCGGCCGGGGGGTTCGGCGTCGGCCGGGAGAACGGCATCCCCGGAGTGCGGGGCCTCGTGGTGGCCGGTGGCGAGTTGTACGCGGCCACCACGGACGGGCTGAAGCACTCGCTCTGGCGATCGGGGGACGAAGGGGACACCTGGCAGCCGGTGGACGGGCCGTCGTCGATGCCCGCCGGTGCGGAACGGGCGGTGGCGTTGCTGGGTACGGCCGACCATCTGTTGATCTTGGTCGATGACGCTGGTGGTGGCCGGGTCTTCCGGGCGCCGGCGGGTGGTCGCTGAGTCCCCTGTGTGACGGAACAGCGATCACTGACGCTCTTGTTCGTAACGGTTTGGCAAGCCTCTCTCCCAGGCCTTCCGGAGCCATTTACCGCTCCAGTACGCTCCGCCATCACGAGCCGTAACGCAGGTGTGCGGATTCTCCCCGGGCAGTGGCAGTGTGGCGCAACGAGTGGCCGCCGTCCGGAATCCGACATCTGCATCTGGAGGAGGTCAGAAAGCCGTGAGGCGTAACTACGTACGGGCGCTCGGCGCCGTGGGTCTGGCCGCGGCCATGCTCGCGGCCGCGGGTTGCCAGGATTCGGGCGGCGGCAGCGAGGCCGGCGGCGACGGCAAGTGCGGTGGCAAGATCGCGATCTTCGGTGCCTTCACCGGTCCGAACGCGGGTCTGGTTATCCCGTCGCTGAACGGCGCGAAGCTGGCCGTCAAGCAGCACAACGAGAAGAACCCGAACTGCAAGGTCGAGCTCAAGGAGTTCGACACCACCGGTGACGCGACCCAGGCCACTCCGGTGGCGAACCAGGTCGCGCAGGACCAGTCCTTCACCTCGGTGATCGGCGGCCACTTCTCCGGTGAGACCAAGGCGACCATGCCGATCTACGAGGCCGCGGGCCTGGTGATGGTGAGCCCGTCGGCGACCGCGACCGAGCTGACCGCCACCGGCAACAAGGCGCTCCACCGGGTGGTCGGCAACGACGGCACCCAGGGCGCGGCGGCCGTCGCGTACCTGAAGAATGTGCTCAAGCCGCAGAAGGCCTTCCTGATCGATGACGGCACGCCGTACGGCGCCGGCATCATCTCGGAGGTCAAGAAGGGCCTCGGCGCGCAGGTGGCCGGCGAGGACAAGGTCCAGACCGACCAGACCAACTTCGACGCCACCATCTCGAAGATCAAGTCCTCAGGTGCCGACGCGATCGCCTACGGCGGTTACACCAACGAGGCCGCGCCGCTGCTCAAGCAGGCCCGCGCGGCCGGCATCACGGCCAAGTTCCTCGGCTTCGACGGTCTCTACGACCCGCAGTTCCCGGCGGGTGCCGGCGCGGCCGCCGAGGGCGCGATCGTGACCTGCCCGTGCCTCCCGCCCGCCGAGGCCGGCGGCACCTTCTCCGCGGACTACCAGAAGGAGTACGGCCAGGCGCCGGGTTCCTACGGTGCTGAGGGCTACGATGGCGCGGCCGTCCTGCTCGAGGGCTACAAGGCCGGCAAGAACACCCGTAAGGACCTGATGGACTGGGTGAACGCCTACGACAAGCAGGGCGTGTCGAAGTACATCAAGTTCGACGAGACCGGCGACGTGGACAAGTCGAAGGTCGTCATCTGGGCGTACGAGATCAAGGGCGGCCAGATCACGCCTCAGCAGGAGATCAACCTCAGCTGAGCCGAAATCCGTAGTGCGGCCGGGGGTCTGCGGGCCCCCGGCCGCACTCGGTAAAATGGGGAGATTTCGTGAACTTCGATGAACTCTTCGGGCACCTGGGTCAGCACACGGTGGACGGTCTGGCGAAGGGCTCTATCTACGCCCTCGTCGCGCTCGGCTACACGCTGGTCTACGGGGTGCTGAAGCTGATCAATTTCGCCCACTCCGAGGTCTTCATGGTGGGCACCTTCACCGTCCTCGGCGTGTGGAGCCTGCTCGGCGCCACGGACGCGCCGTCGCTCGGCATGGTGCTGCTGCTGCTCGCGGCGGGACTCATCGCCGCCGCGTTGGCGTCCGGCGCGACGGCCGTGGCGGTGGAACGAATCGCGTACCGCCGGCTGCGCCGGATGAACGCGCCGCCGCTGATCTTCCTGATCACCGCGATCGGCCTGTCCCTGGTGATGTCGGAGGCGTTCGGCCTCTGGCAGGGCCGGCTGGTCAAGGGCGTGCCGACAGTGCTGGAACGCGACGTAGTCTTCAGCATCGGCGGCACCGACGTGACGAATACCCAGCTGCTCACCGTGGTCGCGGCGCTGATCATGATGGTGGGGCTCGACGTGTTCATCAACCGCACCCGGTACGGCCGGGGCGTGCGGGCGGTGGCGCAGAACCCGGACACCGCGGCGCTGATGGGCGTGAACAAGGACCGGGTGATCGCGCTGATCTTCCTACTCGGCGGTCTGCTGGCCGGCGCTGCGGCGCTGCTGTGGGTGGTCCGCTACGGCAACACCCGGTTCAACGTCGGCTTCATCCTGGGGCTGAAGGCGTTTACCGCAGCCGTGCTCGGCGGCATCGGCAACCTGCGCGGCGCGTTGCTCGGCGGCCTGCTGCTCGGCGTCGTCGAGGTGTACGCGGCCACCCTGACGTCGTCCAACTGGGAGGACGTGGCAGCGTTCGTGGTGCTGGTGGTCGTCCTGCTGTTCCGCCCGACCGGCCTGCTCGGCGAGTCACTGGGGAGGGCCCGCGCATGACCACCACGACGACCAAGCGGCCGCTGGACGGCCTCAAGCACGTCACCGGCGGGATCGGCGACCGGTTCCGGGCGCTGCCGAAATGGCAGCGGGGGCTGACCTTCGCGGCCTTCGTGGCGTTCCTCTACTACCTGCCGCTGCTCGGCGTCCCCGGGCTGACCTGGCTGCGCACCGACTCGATCGAGGGCGGCAACAACTGGGCCGGTGTGCTCTTCGTGTGCGCCGTCTATGTGCTGATCGCCATCGGTCTGAACGTGGTGATCGGTCTGGCCGGCCTGCTGGACCTGGGCTACGTCGGCTTCTTCGCGGTCGGCGCGTACAGCGTGGCGCTCTTCGGATCCGTGCAGTCGCCGGTGGTCAAGGCGCTGCAGGAGCGCTTCGACATGCCGCAGGGGTGGGCGGTGGCCTGGGCCATCTGCATCCCGATCGCGATCGCGCTGACGATGATCTCCGGCGTGCTGCTCGGCTGGCCGACGCTGCGGCTGCGCGGCGACTACCTGGCCATCGTCACCCTGGGCTTCGGCGAGATCATCCGGATCGTGGTGCGGAACGTGGAGTGGTCCGGTGGCCCGCACGGCGTGGCGGCGATCCCCGGCCCGCAGGGCGCGCCGTCGCCAGACAACAACGTCTTCGGCCTGATCGACGCCAAGCCCTGGTACTGGCTGGCGCTGACCGTGGTGCTGGTGCTGGTCTTCGCCGTGCGGCGGCTGGAGAACAGCCGGGTCGGCCGGGCCTGGCTGGCGGTCCGGGAGGACGAGGACGCGGCCGCGGTGATGGGTGTCTACCCGTTCAAGTTCAAGCTCTGGGCGTTCGCCATCGGCGCAGCGCTCGGCGGCATCTCCGGTGCGCTCTTCGCGAGCCGGCAGGGCTTCATCGAGCCCAACCAGTTCAACGCGCAGCTCTCCATCCTGTTCGTGGCGATGGTGGTGGTCGGTGGTGCTGGCAACATGGCCGGTGTCGCGCTCGGCGCCTTCCTGTTGGCGTACCTGCCGGAGCGGTTCCGGGACTTCGCCGAGTGGCGCTTCCTGGTCTTCGGCCTGGCGCTGGTGCTGGTCATGCTGCTGCGTCCGCAGGGGCTGATCCCGAGCCGGCGGCGGGCCCGCGAGCTGAAGGACCGTGCGGAGGAGGTGCCGGCCAATGTCTGACGAGAAGCCGGATTCGGTGTCTGAAGAGCGGCCGGATCTTGACGAGATCAAAGCGAGCGGTCCCATTCCGCGCCAGCGTGAGGTGCTGCTCGACGTTGACCACGTCACGCTGCGCTTCGGCGGTGTGGTGGCGCTGGACGACGTGAGTTTCAGCCTGTATCGGGGGGAGATCCTCGGTCTGATCGGCCCGAACGGCGCCGGCAAGACCACCTGCTTCAACGTGATGACCGGCGTGTACCGGCCGACCTCCGGGGCGGTCCAGTTCGCCGGGGAGCGGGTGACCGGCCGCAAGCCGCACCAGATCAACCGGATGGGCATCGCCCGGACGTTCCAGAACATCCGTCTCTTCCCGGAGATGACGGCGCTGGAGAACGTCATGGTCGGCACCGACTCGCAGCACCACACGAGCGTGCCGGGGGCGCTGTTCCGGCTCTACCGGAAGAAGGCCAAGCCGGAGGAGTTGCCGGCGGTCGACTCGACCAACACGCTGGTCCGGGCCTGGCAGCAGGTGCGGCACAGCAGCGCGAAGGTCTTCGGTATCTCCCGGCACACGCTGGAGGAGCGGGCCGGCGAGCGCAAGGCGCTCGAGCTGCTGAAGTTCGTCGGGATCAAGGGCCGGGCCAACGAACTGGCCCGCAACCTGCCGTACGGCGACCAGCGGCGGCTGGAGATCGCCCGTGCGCTGGCCACCGAGCCGAAGCTGCTCTGCCTCGACGAGCCGGCGGCCGGTTTCAACCCGGCGGAGAAGGAAGAGCTGCTCCAGCTGATCCGACGGATCCGCGACCTGGGCTACACCGTCCTGCTCATCGAGCACGACATGCGCCTGGTCATGGGGGTCACCGACCGGATCGTGGTGCTGGAGTTCGGCAAGAAGATCGCCGAGGGTTCACCGGCGGAGGTTCGGGACAACCCGAAGGTGATCGCGGCCTATCTGGGGGAGCCCGCCGATGCTGCTTGAGATCGAGAACCTGACCCTGGCGTACGGGCGGATCGAGGCACTGCACTCGGTCAGCCTGCACGTCGCCGAGGGCGAGGTGGTGGCGTTGATCGGCGCGAACGGTGCCGGCAAGACCACCACCATGCGGGGCATCTCCGGGCTGCTGCCGGTCTCCGCCGGCTCCATCCGGTTCAACGGTGAGGACATCACCAAGCTCCGGGCCGACCTGCGAGTGGTCCGGGGCATCTGCCAGTCGCCGGAGGGGCGGGGGATCTTCCCCGGCATGACGGTGCTGGAGAACCTGGACATGGGGGCGTACACCCGTAGGGACTCGGCCGGAGTCGCGGCCGACCTGGACCGGGTGCTGACCCTGTTCCCGCGGCTGGCGGAGCGGCGTAAGCAGGCCGGGGGCACGCTCTCCGGCGGCGAGCAGCAGATGCTCGCGGTTGGTCGGGCGCTGATGAGCCGGCCGAAGCTGCTGCTGCTCGACGAGCCGTCGATGGGTCTGGCGCCGATGGTGATCCAGCAGATCTTCGACATCATCACGGAGATCAACCAGCAGGGCACCACGGTTCTGCTGGTGGAGCAGAACGCCCAGCAGGCGCTCTCCCGGGCGCACCGGGGGTACGTGCTGGAGACCGGTCGGATCGTGAAGGAGGGGTCCGGTCAGGACCTGCTCACCGACCCGGCGGTCAAGGAGGCGTACCTCGGCGTGGCCTGAGCCGCGTCGTAGCGTCGGCGGCCGTCCGTCCCCCAGGGGACGGGCGGCCGTCCGGCGTCTGCCCGGATGTCGGTTTACCTCCTACGAGCGCGGTGCCGCCGCCCGGAGATGTCGGGCGTTGCGGCTAGAGTCGCTGCCGTGACAGCTACGACCCCGCGCCTGCTCCTCGTCGACGGACACTCGATGGCATACCGGGCCTTCCACGCCCTGCCGGTGGAGAACTTCTCCACCACGACCGGGCAGCCGACCAACGCGGTCTACGGCTTCACCTCGATGCTGATCAACGTGCTCCGCGACGAGCAGCCGACGCACATCGTCGTCGCCTTCGACGTCTCCCGCCGCTCCTTCCGCACCGAGAAGTACGCCGAGTACAAGGCCGGCCGCAAGGAGACCCCGACCGACTTCAAGGGCCAGGTCAGCCTGATCAAGGAGGTCCTCGACGCGCTGCGCGTCCCAGTGGTGGAGAAGGAGGGCTACGAGGCCGACGACGTCATCGCCACCCTCGCCTGCCAGGCCCGCGACCAGGGCATGGAGGTGCTGATCAGCAGCGGCGACCGGGACGCCCTCCAGCTCGTCGGCGAGCGGGTCACCCTGCTCTACCCGCGCAAGGGCGTCTCCGACCTGGCCCGGATGGACCCGGCCGCCGTCGAGGCGAAGTACAGCGTCGGCCCCGAGCGCTACCGCGACCTGGCCGCGCTGGTCGGCGAGGACAGCGACAACCTCTCCGGCGTCGACGGCGTCGGCCCGAAGACCGCCGCCAAGTGGATCAATCTGTACGGCGGCGTCGACGGTGTGGTCGCCAGCGCCGACGCGATCAAGGGCAAGGCCGGCGACAACCTGCGGGCCCAGCTGTCCCGGGTGATCCGCAACTACGAGCTCAACTGCCTGGTCTCCGACCTCGACCTGCCGCTGCGCCCCGAGGACGCCCGCTGGACCGGCTGGGACCGGGAGGCCGTGCACCAGGTCTTCGACACCCTTCAGTTCCGCATCCTGCGCGACCGCCTCTACCAGTACCTGGAGGCCGTCGAGCCGGAGGCCGAGGCCGGGTTCGACCTGGCCGGCGAGGTGCTGACCGAGCCGGGCGCGTTGGCCGGCTGGCTGGCCACGCACGCCCCGGCCGGCACCCCGGTGGGGCTGGCGGTGAAGCTCGACACCGGCCCGAACCGCCGGCACACCGCCTCCGTCACCGGCATGGCGCTCGCCACCGCCGGCGGCGCGGCGGCCTGGTTCGACCCGGCCGGGCTGGAGCCGGGCGACGAGTCGGCGCTGGCCGGCTGGCTGGCCGACCCGCAGCGTCCCAAGGTGCTGCACGACAGCAAGCCGGCGGTGCTGGCGCTGGCCGTGCACGGCTGGTCGCTGGAGGGCATCGCGCGGGACACCCAGATCGCCGCCTACCTGGCCCGCCCCGACCAGCGTTCCTACGACCTGACCGACCTGGCCCTGCGCTACCTGCACCGCGAGCTGCGGGTCGACGCCCCGGAGACCGGCCAGCTCACCCTCGACGGGCTGGGCGACGAGGGCGTCGTCGAGCAGAACCTCATGCTCCAGGCCCGGGCCACCCTCGACCTGGCCGACGCGATCGACGCGGAGCTGTCCCGCGACGGTGAGCAGCCCAACCGGCTGATGGCCGGGGTGGAGCTGCCGCTGATGCGGGTGCTCGCCGGCATGGAGCGGATCGGCATCGCCGCCGACACGCAGTACCTGTCGGACCTGGAGGCGCACTTCGCCGCCGAGGTGAAGGCCGCGGCGCAGGGCGCGTACGAGGCGGTGGGCCGGGAGTTCAACCTCGGCTCGCCCAAGCAACTGCAGGAGATCCTCTTCGGCGAGCTGGGCCTGCCCAAGACCAAGAAGATCAAGACCGGCTACACCACGGACGCCGACGCCCTGCAGTGGCTCTACGCGCAGCACCCGCACCCGGTGCTGGAGCACCTGCTGCGCCACCGGGACGTCGCCAAGCTCAAGTCGACCGTGGACGGCCTGCTCAAGTCCGTCTCCGACGACGGCCGGATCCACACCACCTTCAACCAGACGGTGGCGGCGACCGGTCGGCTCTCGTCCACCGAGCCCAACCTGCAGAACATCCCCATCCGCACCGAGGAGGGGCGGCGGATCCGCCGGGCCTTCGTGGTGGGGGAGGGCTACGAGTGCCTGCTCACCGCCGACTACAGCCAGATCGAGATGCGGATCATGGCGCACCTGTCGTCGGACGACGCGCTGATCGAGGCGTTCAACTCCGGCCGCGACTTCCACGCCGCCACCGCCTCGTCGGTCTTCGGAGTGGCGGTCGGTGAGGTCACCCCCGACCAGCGCCGCAAGATCAAGGCGATGAACTACGGCCTGGCGTACGGGCTGAGCGCGTTCGGCCTCTCCCAGCAGCTCGGGATCAGCGCCGAGGAGTCGCGCGGGCTGATGGAGAACTACTTCGCCGGCTTCGGCGGGATCCGCGACTACCTGCACGAGGTGGTCGCCCGGGCCCGGCAGGACGGCTACACCTCCACCATCCTGGGTCGTCGGCGATACCTGCCCGACCTGGTCAGCGACAACCGGCAGCGCCGGGAGATCGCCGAGCGGATGGCGCTCAACGCCCCGATCCAGGGCTCCGCGGCCGACATCATCAAGGTCGCCATGCTGCACGTCGACACCGCGCTGCGCGACGCCGGCCTGCGCTCCCGGATGCTGCTCCAGGTGCACGACGAGCTGGTCTTCGAGGTGGCTCCCGGCGAGCGGGAGACCCTGGAGGCGCTGGTGCGCCGGGAGATGGGTGCGGCGTACCCGCTGTCGGTGCCGCTGGAGGTGTCGGTCGGCGAGGGGCGGGACTGGAACAGCGCCGACCACTGACCGGGCCTCGGCCGGGCGGGTCCGGCCGGCCGCGAGGCAGCGCCTCGCGGCCTCGGGAAATCCGCTCCGGTCGCCGGGTCCGGCGCAAGGGCGTGGGTCAGCGTCCGGGTCCCCGGCGCTCCTTCGGCGGGGTGCCGTGCCGCTCGAGGGCCCGTCGGGACGGGCCGCCCGGGGGCGGCAGCGGGCCCTTGAGGGGGTCGTGGCCCCAGTTCATCAGGGACCAGCGCCACTTGGTGTCGCGCACGTCGCCGGAGGGGCGCTGGGCCATGTGCCGGCGGACGTAGCCGACCACCTTGCGCATGTGCTTGTAGTCGCCCTCGGACAGGTCGCCGCGCTTGCGCCGTAACAGGTCGATGATCCTCCGGCCGGATTCGTGCCCCACCGACTCGCCGCCTCCGGAGCGGCCGCCCTTGTGCCAGCCGACCTGCTTCGACTCGTCGGTCTCCAGCCAGGAGGAGATCTCGCCGGGCCTCATGTTCACCGCCTCGGTGAACTCCTGGTACGTGTCCCGGCCGTCGTCACCTCTGCTCATGACGCAACGCCTCCGGTCGGTGGGCCACGTCGCGGCCCGAGTCGTCGTTGCGGATCCGGTACTGCGGATCGTCCTCCGTCGCGTTGACGGCGTGCCCGCGTACGTGCGTCCGGTCGATCAGCTTCTCCTTGACCACGCCGTACGCCCGGCCGCTGTGACTGGCCCAGGAGACGTGGTCACCCTCGCGGAATTCCCTCTGCTCGGCCATGCCGGGCGGGTACCCGCCGTCGATGCCCCGAAACGACGCCCCCGGGCGTGCGACGTGGTCAGCCGGTGGGCTTGTCGGTGACGAAGATGGCGGTGCCGGGGAAGAGTCGCCCGCGCAGCGGGCTCCACTGCCCCCAGATCCCCTCGTGCCCCGCCGGCCACTCCGGCTCCACCAGATCCCGCAGCCGGAACCCGGCGCCGACCAGCTCGCGGATCCGATCGCCGAGGGTGCGGTGCTGCTCGACGTAGGTGGCCACACCCGAGTCGTCCTGCTCGACGTAGGGGGAGCGGTCGAAGTACGAGTGCACGGCGGTCAGGCCCCCCTCGCCCGGGTCGTCCAGGAAGATCCACCGCATCGGGTGGGTCACCGAGAACACCCACCGGCCGCCCGGACGCAGCACCCGGTGCACCTCGGCCATCAGCGCGGCCGAGTCGTCGACGAAGGGGATCGCGCCGAAGGCGGTGCAGGCGATGTCGAACGCCCCGTCGGCGAAGGGCAGCGCCAGCGCGTCGGCCTGCACCAGCGGGACCCGTACCCCGGTGCGGTCGGCCGCCTGCGCGGCGTGCCGCAACATGCCGGCGGAGAGGTCGAAGGCGACCGGCCGGGCGCCCTGGGTGGCCAACCAGCGGGCGCAGGCCGCGGCACCGCAGCCCACCTCCAGCACCCGGCGTCCGGCGACGTCACCGAGGAGCCGGGCGTCGGCCTCGCGCAGTCCCTCCGGGCACCAGACGAAGTCCGTGTCGCCGAGGAAGGCGCCGTGCTCGGCCTGGTAGTCGTCGGCGTCGGTGTCCCACCAGCCCCGGTTGGCCCGGCGGGTCTCCGCGTCGCCGACCCGCCGTCGGGTCACCCTGTCGTCGTCCACCCGCTCACGCTAGGCCCTGGCCGGGTCGACGCCGACGGCGACCGGCCGGCGGGGACGGCCGCGACCGGCACGAGGGCGAGGGCGGTCTGCGGACGTCGCCGCGGTGCGCTACCTTCTCTGCGTGGTGGGACGGCTGTGACGCAGGAGACAGTCGAGACGCTTTTCCACCGAAATCTCCGCTTTCGCAGCTGACGAGGTCGCGAGGACACGGGAGGCCTTGCACGCTGTGGTAATGCAGCGGGTAGGCTAGACGATGCGCTCGCGGATCGTGTGCCTCGGCAGGGAGCAGGTGCGCGGTCACCGGAGCCACTAATGATCTTCACTTGGCGATCGTTCGGTGTGCCCGGAGGCGGATCCGCTGGCGCGAAATGGTCACTGCGACACCACGCCTGCTGTGACAACCCATCCGACCGGAGCAACCGCCCACATGACGAGCAGCATCGAGGCCCCCTCGAGCGCCACCCGGGTCACCCACGACGATCTCGGTTCCGAGGAGGCTTTCCTCGCCGCGATCGACGAGACCATCAAGTACTTCAACGACGGCGACATTGTCGAAGGCACCGTCGTCAAGGTCGATCGGGACGAGGTCCTGCTCGACATCGGCTACAAGACCGAGGGCGTCATTCCCTCTCGGGAGTTGTCGATCAAGCACGACGTGGACCCCGCCGAGGTCGTCTCGGTCGGTGACCACATCGAGGCCCTTGTCCTCCAGAAGGAGGACAAGGAGGGTCGTCTGATCCTCTCCAAGAAGCGGGCGCAGTACGAGCGGGCCTGGGGCACGATCGAGAAGATCAAGGACGAGGACGGCGTCGTCCGCGGTTCGGTCATCGAGGTGGTCAAGGGTGGCCTCATCCTCGACATCGGGCTGCGCGGCTTCCTGCCCGCCTCCCTGGTCGAGATGCGGCGGGTGCGCGACCTGCAGCCGTACGTCGGCCGCGAGCTCGAGGCCAAGATCATCGAGCTGGACAAGAACCGCAACAACGTGGTCCTGTCCCGCCGTGCCTGGCTGGAGCAGACGCAGTCCGAGGTGCGCACCGAGTTCCTCAACAAGCTGCAGAAGGGCCAGGTCCGCAAGGGCGTCGTCTCTTCGATCGTCAACTTCGGCGCGTTCGTCGACCTGGGCGGCGTGGACGGCCTGGTGCACGTCTCCGAGCTGTCCTGGAAGCACATCGACCACCCGTCCGAGGTCGTCGAGGTGGGCCAGGAGGTCGAGGTCGAGGTCCTGGACGTCGACCTGGACCGCGAGCGGGTCTCGCTGTCGCTGAAGGCGACCCAGGAGGACCCGTGGCGGCAGTTCGCCCGCACCCACGCGATCCAGCAGATCGTGCCGGGTAAGGTCACCAAGCTGGTGCCGTTCGGCGCCTTCGTCCGGGTGGACGACGGCATCGAGGGCCTGGTCCACATCTCCGAGCTGGCCGAGCGCCACGTGGAGATCCCGGAGCAGGTCGTGCAGGTCGGCTCCGAGGTCATGGTCAAGGTCATCGACATCGACCTGGAGCGCCGCCGCATCTCGCTGTCGCTCAAGCAGGCCAACGAGGGCTTCGTCGAGGGCGAGGAGCACTTCGACCCGACCCTCTACGGCATGGCCGCGACGTACGACGCCGAGGGCAACTACATCTACCCGGAGGGCTTCGACCCGGAGACGGGCGAGTGGCTCGAGGGGTACGACAAGCAGCGCGAGACCTGGGAGAACCAGTACGCCGAGGCGCGTCAGCGTTGGGAGGCCCACACCAAGCAGGTGCAGACCTCTCGCGCGGCCGACGCCGAGGCCGCTGCCAACCCGGCTCCGGCCGTCACCGGTGGCACCACCACCACGACCACCACGGCCCCGAGCCGTCAGGCCGAGGAGCCGGCCGGCACCCTGGCCACCGACGAGGCGCTCGCCGCTCTGCGGGAGAAGCTCGCCGGCGGCAAGTGACCCTGTGACAACTCCAGCTCGGCGCGGCTGACGCCGCGCAGCGACCTGGAGCCGTCAATGGCGACGACGGGCCCCGTTCCCGCGATCCGGTAGCCACCGGGTCGTCGGGGGCGGGGCCCTCGCGCGTCTCCGGGCTGTTCGGCGGAGATCGCCGCCCCGCCCACGCGGTTTTGTGGTGCGGGTGGTGATCCGGTTGACTGGTCCGGTGCTGATGGTGGGACTGACCGGAGGGATCGGCTCCGGCAAGAGCGCCGTGTCGGCCCGGCTGGCCGAGCGGGGTGCGGTGGTCATCGACGCCGACCGGATCGCCCGTGAGGTGGTCGCCCCGGGCTCCGCGGGGCTGGCGGAGATCGTCGCCGCCTTCGGCGACCGGGTGCTCGACGCCGGCGGCGCGCTGGACCGGGCGGCGCTGGGCGCGGTGGTCTTCGGCGACGAGGTGGCCCGCCGGCGGCTGGAGGCGATCACCCATCCCCGGGTGCGGGCGCGTACCGCCGAACTGGCCGCCGCCGCGCCCTCGGACGCGGTGGTGGTCAACGACGTGCCGCTGCTGGTCGAGGTGGGGCTGGCGCCGACGTACCACCTGGTGGTCGTGGTGCAGACGGCCGTCGCGACCCGGCTGGAGCGACTGGAACGCGACCGGGGGATGCCCCGCGCGGAGGCGGAGCGGCGGATCGCCACGCAGGCCGACGACGCCCGTCGGCGCGCGGTGGCGGACGTGGTGCTCAGCAACGACGGCACCCTCGATGAGCTGCACGCCGCCGTGGACGCCCTCTGGCGGGACCGGTTGTTGCCCTACGAGGACAACGTCCGTGCGGGCCGGGTGGCCCGCCCGGAGCGGGTCCTGCTGACCGAGCCGGACCCGTCCTGGCCCCAGCAGTACGCCCGGCTGGCCGCCCGGATCCGGCACGCCGTCGCCCCGGCGGACCTGCGGGTGGACCACATTGGCTCGACCGCCGTGCCCGGCCTGGCCGCCAAGGACGTGATCGACATCCAGGTGACCGTGTCGTCGCTCGACGCGGCGGACGGGCCGCTCGCCGAGCGGCTCGCCCGGGCCGGCTTCCCGCGGCTGCCCGGCGACTGGTGGGACAACCCCCGCCCGGCCGGCAGCGGACGGTGGGCGAAGCGGTTGCACGGCAGCGCCGACCCGGGACGCCCGGCCTGTCTGCACCTGCGGGTGGCCGACTCGCCCGGCTGGCGGTACGCCCTGCTGATGCGGGACCACCTGCGCGCCGACCCGGACCAGCGGGCCGCCTACCTGCTGCTGAAGCGGGAGTTGGCGGCCTCGGCCCCGGACAGCGGCGCGTACGCGACGGCCAAGGACCCGTGGTTCGACGAGGAGCACCTGCGGGCCGAGGAGTGGGCCGCGCAGACCGGGTGGCGGCCCTGACCGGTCAGCGGCGGCCCGCCGTGCCGGCCCGCGCCGCCGGCGCCTTCGCGGCGGGCGGTCCGGGCCGGGGCGGCACGATCCCGGCCGGCACCGGCGCCGGGGTGAGGTCGAGCTGGGCCCAGGCGCCCGCCCGGGTGCGCAGCTCCAGCCGGCGGGGCAGGCCGGTGCGGTCCAGCCAGTAACGCAGCCGCAGGCCCTGCACGCGCAGCTCGACCACGTCCACCACCCGGCCGGCGACCCGGTCGGTGCGCAGCCGCACGGCCGCCGCGGGCCGGGCGGGCGCCGTGTCCGCCCGCAGCGCCGCGTCGATGAGCAGGTCGAGGTCGTCCAGCGGGCGGGCGCCGGTCCGCCAGCCGGCCCCGGCCGGTGGTGGCAGCGGCGGGCCGTTGTCGGCCCCGGTGGCGCCGGCGCCCGGCCCGACCGGCACCTCCGCGCGGGCGAAGCCGTCCCGGTCGCGCCGCAGCAGGGTGCGCCGGCCGAGGGTGTCCAGCTCGGCCACCGACAGGTACGCCACCCCGCCGGACCAGCTCAACCATCCCGAGCCGCGCAAATTGGCGGCGGTGCCGAGCGGGACGGCGACGCTGACCGCGGCACCGGCCTCAGCCCGCAGCCGGGCGGGCAGCCGGGCCAGCCGCTCGGCCTCGGTGTCGGTGAGCGCGCGGGGCAGCCCGGGGCGGCCGCCCAGCGCGTCGACCGGCCAGATGGTGGGCCGGTCGTTGCGTTCCAGCTCGACGGCGGCCGGTTGCCCGCCGGGCAGCCGGCCCTCCCACCGGTGCAGCCGGGAGTCGCCGTCGACCCACCAGCGGGGGGCGCCGTCGCCGGCCGCCGGCGGGGCGGGTGGACGGGCGGTCGGGTCGGCGGCGGCGGTGGGCCTGGGCAGCGGGGCCTGGAGGACGTCCACCGGCTCGCCGGCGAGGGTCTCCCGCCCCACCCAGCGCCCCGCGCCGTGGCGCAGCGGGTCGGCCGGCTCCGCCCGGTCCGCGCTCAGCTTGAAGAGCACGTCGAGCGCCCCGGCGAGTGGCCGACCGGCGGGCAGGTCGCGCAGTCGCCAACGGTCCGTCGGCGGTACCAGCGGAGGGGACGCCGGCGTGGGGACCGCGGCGGGGTCGGGGCGGAGCACGACGACCGAGGGCGTCGCCTGCACCAGTCCCCGGTCGGCGCCGGCGCCCGGACCGCCCACGTCGAGGTAGGCCAGCGGCCGCGCCCAGTCGATCCAGCCGACCAGGTCGGTGCGGGCGGCGCCGGTCCCGATCGTCACCCGGACCCCGGCACGCACGTCGCGGAGGTTGGTGACCCGGGTCGCGGCCAACCGCTCGGCCTCAGCCGCGGTCAGCGCCCGGGCCGGCTCCCCGGGGGCGGGCGCCCAGCTCAGCAGGCCGGCGACCAGCGCCGGGGCCGAGGCGGCGGCGACCACGGCGAGGGCGACCAGGGTGGTGCGCCGGCGGGCGGGCTCCTCGGAGCCGGCGACGGCGGCCAGGACCGGCG